>CAITND010000111.1 GCA_903893625.1 uncultured Oscillatoriales cyanobacterium | reverse complement strand
TTACTCTCAAGGAGTTTTCAGGTTCGAGGGTGCCGACTAAAAGCCGCTTCACAACCGCCCACCTTGGGGATTTCAACCATCTCTATCTTAATCTAAAGCCGATGCTCAAAGCACGGGGTTTTAGACCCAAATTCTCGATAATTGTTCGCCATAACAATTCAGTGTTTAACAAACTGTTCGCTACAATACAGGGTCAAGAGTATTGTTGTTGATTAAAATCAACTGTAATCAAGATCGTTTCTAAGGGGGAGGGCAAAGTTTTCATGGTTTATGCGGAAAATCTCTTATCACCATCTATTTTTGAATCAGCCCGTTCTGGAGATTTAAGGGCAATTAGCTATTTAATTAATACCTATCTCAGACCCGAAGGCATTTATGCCAAAGTCGCACCGCCCGATCACAAAGGGTGCTTACCCGTCCTGGTCGAGTTTCAACAAGAACCGATTGCTGAAAGTATTGTTAAGTTTATCTGTCACTTCCTCTGGAAACTCAACGCTCCCAATTTAGAAGGAGTGAGAATTGCGGCTCGATATCAGGGGGATGGGGAGATCCTCTGGAAACAATCGGTGCGAATTGTTACTCCTGCTAATCGTGTGCATCGAGGACAAACCCGGTGGTTAAACCTAGACGGGATTAAATTTAAAACCCTGCGGTTAATGCTGCTGATGGGTTCAGCCGTTTCTTCCTTTGTTTTAGGCTGTTGGGTAAGTTATTACGAAGTCGCGGCCCAAGGCTTGCCCCTACCCTACAATCAGGCTCAAGAAAACGTCGTCATGATCGCCCCCCCTCCTAAACGTTCTGATACCGTCCAAGCCGCCTTAGAAGTGGTTCCGGTGGTGCAACACCAACAGGTTAAAAATCCTCAAGACCCGACCGTTACCTTAGTTTTTGGGGGGGATGTCACCCTAGCGGATCACTTTGAAAATGTGATTGGAAGTAACTATTCTTTACCCTTTGCCCAACTGAGCGAATATCGGGATGCGGATTTGGCAATGGTGAATTTAGAAAATCCCCTCACCCGTTCAACTCTCCGCCGTCCCAACAAACAGTTTAATTTCAAAGCGAATCCAGAAGCCGTTAAGGTATTAACAGAAGGGGGTATTGATATTGTTAATCTAGCCAATAATCACACGATGGACTATGAGGAATCCGGGCTAGTGGAAACGATGGAAACTTTAGACCGGGCTGGCATTCATGCTGTGGGCGCGGGTCGAGATTTCAAAGAAGCTCGTCGTCCCTCGATTATTGAAGTTAAAGGTCAACGTATTGCCTATTTGGGTTATTATGATGCCGACTTTCATGCAGCGGCTGAGGGAGTTGCGGGAACCAATCCCCGTTATGATGATCGGGTGGCGGCAGATATTAAAGCCATTCGAGATCAAGTGGATTGGGTGGTGGTTAACTATCATTGGGGGGCGGAACTG
This sequence comes from uncultured Oscillatoriales cyanobacterium, assembly GCA_903893625.1. Taxonomy (GTDB): domain Bacteria; phylum Cyanobacteriota; class Cyanobacteriia; order Cyanobacteriales; family Microcoleaceae; genus Planktothrix. Next base: position 13,794 of record CAITND010000111.1, on the reverse strand, counting down.
GCTGATTATCCCGGCGACTGGCAAATTGACTTAGCCCGATTCACCATTGACCAAGGGGCAGATGTGGTGATTGGTCATCATCCCCATGTTTTGCAGGGTGCAGAAATTTATAAAGGTCGGCCAATTGTTTACTCCTTGGGAAATTTTATTTTTGGGGGGAATAGTCGCACAGACTATGAAACGGCCGTTTTAAGAGTTGCTTTAAATAATAATCGGAAAATGAAGGTGGAATTTTTACCTGTGGAGGTGACTCAATATCAAGCTAAGGTAATATCGGGAGAAAAAGGCGAGGATATTGTGAAGCGGGTGGCGCGACTCTCGCAAATTTTTGATCAACCCATGCAGTCTGCTGTGGTTTTAGACGCGCCCCAGCGTGAGATTAAACGGGTCGATGCCCCTTTAACCCCTACTGGGGAAACGACTTTACCCTTGGTTACGGAAACTGAGCCGAAACCGTCATCGACTGTTACCGAAGTATCTCCTGCTGAACCTCCGATTGAGTCTGTGTCTCAACCGTCAGCAACGGAAGAATTACCGAAACCGTTATCGGAGGAGTCGGATTCTGCATCGACCGAGACAACACCCTTACCTCCTAAATTGGAGGCGAAAACCGAAAGTCAGGATGACCTCAAACCTTATATTGAGCAACCTTTTATTAAAGATCCGTTTATTTCTCTTCCTTCTTTTCCCCAAACGACCGTTCCCAACTCTCAAAGTTCCCAGAATCCCAATTCCCCGATCTCCTTTCAAATTGTGATTCCCGATCGCAATTCTGGACAGGAAAAACCTGTGTCAACGGCATCAGAAGTGTCTGGAGCACAACCAGGAAAGACATCTCATTCGGGGATAGAACTTCCTTTGCTGTCTGAACAATATCCAGCGTTTGATCAAGCCATCGGCTAAGATCCTGGCTGGAATGGGTTGAGTTGGTTAGTTCACTGCCAGTTTCTTCTATGCTATTATTCGGTATAGCTACGCGAGTGAAGCAAACAACAACCTAAAATGTGGCTTACTGCCATAGTGGAACGGGCATCTTGCCCGTTACTGTTACCTGTTACCTGTTACCTGTTACTTCGTGTTAAGGTACTGTACGGTAACGTGAGTATTCTGAGCAATGGCTATCAGCATGGTAGTTATCTCTTTTAAAGAATCTCAGTGTCTAAAAACGCTGAGAGTGTCAATCATTCTTAACTATCACTGTGTTTGCGATCGCACTAAAGCCTCACCAACAATACAAAACCTACGTCCTCTCTGACCGGGCTACCCAGTCTAGCCTTGAAGTTGTACCGGAGCGAGGAGGAATCATTACCCGTTGGCAAGTCGGGGGCCAGGACTTACTCTATTTGGACACCGAACGATTTGCCAACCCAGATTTAACGGTACGGGGTGGGATTCCGATTTTATTCCCCATTTGTGGAAATTTACCGGATGATACCTACACCTATCAAGGTCAACGGTATACCCTGAAACAACATGGCTTTGCTCGGAATTTGCCCTGGAAAGTGACGCAGCAGGAAACGGCTGTCGGTGCGTCAATTACGTTAGTCTTGAAAAGTAATGCTCAAACACGGTCGGTTTATCCCTTTGATTTTGAAGTGGAGTTTACCTACACTCTCAAGGGCAATTCTTTACAAATTTTCCAACGCTACACTAACCTCTGCGGGACAATAGATAGTTTGCCTCCCCAAACAATGCCGTTTTCAACGGGGTTACATCCTTATTTTTTAGCTTTGGATAAAGATAAATTGGCCTTTGAAATTCCGGCGATGCAGTATCGGGATCAACGCACTGACAAAAATCAGGTGTTTACGGGTAAATTTGATGCCTCTGAGGAGGAAATTGATGTGCTGTTTAGTCCCTTAACCGGGTTAGCCACAACAACCATTGATCACGCTCAGAAGTCAAAAATTATCCTCAGCTATAATTCAGCCTATTCCAGTATCGTGTATTGGACAATCAAGGGCAAAGATTACTATTGTCTGGAACCTTGGACAGCGCCCCGCAATGCGATGAATACGGGTAAACTATTGACCTATCTCAAGCCTGGAGCCAGTTGTGAGATGCTCGTTCACCTCAGCGCAACATTTTTTTGAAAACCCCTTGTCAACCCAAAAATGTTGTGCTACTATAATAAACTGTGCGTGAGAAAAGAAAACACACACGGGTCGCTAACTCAACGGTAGAGTACTCGGCTTTTAACCGATTAGTTCCGGGTTCGAATCCCGGGCGACCCATATAATAGTAACAAGTCATCGCTTACCTATAGGTGAAATAAAATATGGAGTCATCTTCATTGCGTAAACTATCCCCCATTAAAAGAGGCAAAACAGCTAAAGATTTACTAAAATTCGCCAAAACTTGGCAGGGTGATGATCTGGAAGACTGCCTGAATTTCGTACATGAGACTCGTTCAAAAACGCAGTTTTAAGCCCATGCCTTATTTAGTGGACTCGTTGTAAATTGCATTGACGATGTACTAAACGAGAATTTTCTGGAATAGTCTTACCGCCTCGCCAGTAATGTTTTTCATGATCGAGAGCAGCATCATTAATTAAAGTGAAGAGGGTTAGAGCCAAAGTGATCGCAGTTCAAACCCCCCCACCCGAAAAAACACTTATACGCACAACTTCCCTAGATCCCAAAGATTGAGCACGAATTATGTTTAGAGATTTTGTTCGTCTTCTTCAGTGAAGTCATCATTAGCATCTTCAGATGCTTTTACTCCTTTAAGGGTAAAAGTAAAGGTATTTCGTTGTTTAATAACTTCATGAACTTCTTTATACAAAGGATAATCTCCAATCCCGCTAATATTAACCCATCCACGAGAACGAGTTAAAGCAACAAATAATTGATTGCGTAATTTTGTATCGCTTTCATTTTTAGCAATATTATCTAACCCCACTAGATAAACCATATCAGCTTCATTCCCCTTAGTCCGATCAATTCTGGAAACAGTTACACCACCATCATGCCAAAATAAATCAGGATTCTCCTGATTCCTTTTAGGGAAAACATTTAAATTTAAAGCAGCCGGGATATATATATTAATCCCATGCTCTATTAAAAAATTAGCAACTTCTTTTTGTAAGTTATTACCATCATAAGAAGGTGGAGTAGTATAACCTAATGTAATTACTAAAATATTACGACTAGGTTTTAAAAAATCTTGATTTATATTAGATTTAATTTTTTGTACTAATGCTGAAAGTTCATCTTCACGAGAATCATAAGTTTCTAACTTAATCACTAAGTTTTTAAAGATACTAGAAACAGGATTAGGAGAATTTTCTTGAGGTCTAGTAATAGTAATTGAAGCATTAGTTTTTCTGAAATCTCCTTCTACCACATCAAACCCAATAGCTTGTAAATCTTTTTTCCTCATGCGTTCAGGCTTTAATATTCCTTGGGTTCGTAACAAGCCAACGCCGAGAGCATAGGCAACCGTTAAAATATCTCCAGGAGTACGGTAACAACATTCCATATCATAAGCTTTACGAATATCCCCTAAATAAATGCCACCACCACGACCACCTATAAGGCTACTAAGCTGCTCACCAAATACTTCTTTTGCGCCGGGTACAACTGCACCTTGAGAATGTATAGTTTGTGCTTCATCATAAGCCCAAATCAGGCGTTTTTGAGTAGGATCATCTTCACTAACAGACTTTAGAGACTGATATGCTAACCAATAAATTGCTTGTTTTTTTTCACCATCCTCACTGGTAAATTTGAAATTATTTTCGCTTATTAAGTCCTGGCCTTCATCTATAATTAAAGCATCAAAAATAGGATTAAACTTTGACTTTTGCAGTAAGAAATTTCGACAACCATAAGCTAATCCATCATTAGGGGTGTCTCTTCCTGTATCACGAGGGTTTAACTTTTTTACTCCTTCGATTTTACAAATTTCACCGTATAACCCATCTCTATCTTGTGCACCCCAAGCATGAAAAACTCTTAAATTAGAATTTTTATCATTTTTATATTTGATTTCTCCATTAGTAAAACGCTCTATCCATAACTCAAATAATTTTTCAATTTGGTCATATAAACTCCGAGTAAAAAAGACAAAAGCAACTTTCCATTCAGGATGTTTTAGGTGCATAATTACTGCTTTTTGACTGAAAAGAACTGTTTTCCCTGAGCCAGCAATTCCCCTTACTCGTTGAGGGCCAGGTGGAATAGACTTACCAACCCATTCCTGTTTAACGTCCCATTCATACATCAGTTTTTGGGCTTCTACTAAAATATTGTAACGACTTTGGCTATCGGAAGAATTAATTGTTTTTAAGGGCTTACGCAAAATAGAATTCCCACTAATAACAGTTAATAAAGTTCTATATTGGCTATCATTTAATGACTGACCTTCAATAGTAAATTTTGCCTTTTCAATCCGGCTTCTTAAACCCGCCTCACCCATTTGATTATTAAACAAGAATGGTAAACCTTCTTCTGTCCCTGACAATCCTTTTTTTTGCCATTCTTCTGTGCTAATGTATGGAAATGCAATTAAAGTACGTCCAATAACTTTATTCTGAATATCAGATTCACTTCCCCTAATTGGTTCTTGATCGCAATAGGTTCGCAAAATTTGAACATATTTAGATATATTTGACAAGGAATAATTCTCTTTAAAGCTTTCGTCTGAAAAGTCAATATAATTATTGTTAACTGATGTAATTTGTTCAATCTTTGCGGTACATACTTCTATTACTATTATGCCCCACGCCTGATCAACAACTAGAATATCTGGTTCTTTTCGGCGATCTCCCACTTGTAAAAAAAGAGGATAACGCCAATACCCGATGCTAGATTTACGACTAGAAAATGCTGATTTAACTGCATCCCAGACTTTTTGATAACTATCATGATCATTGGGTGGAATAGCTTCTGTTGTAATAAAACGAGATAAATTTTGTCTTGTTTTTGTAAGCATTTTATTGATTCACCAGAATATAATGTGCAATCGGTGAACCCCAAAAGACTCACCTAAATATTATTATACCAATACTTGGGACAGTTTTTAAGCAACTAAAGTACCATAAGACCAACAGCGATCACTTGACAAAAGCTAAATTATGTGCGTATAGAGTGCGACTGAACAATATCAATTGTGATCAGCTTTTCTGAGTTGAACTGACCCGTGATGACAAGAAACTGAAACCATGAAGGGCTTACTACAATTTTGAAGCCCTGAAAAGCTGACTTCGATGCTGGTTCACCAAATTTGACAAATTTCTGATCCGATCCACCGGAAATGACCAAATTGTCTTAAGATTATTTTAATTAAGACGGTCTCGGAATAAATTTAGACAACGACTTAGGAGGAGATTTTATGGCGCTCGTACCCATGCGGCTTTTGCTGGATCATGCGGCTGAGAATGATTATGGACTTCCTGCATACAACGTTAACAACATGGAGCAGATCCAAGCCATTATGCAGGCTGCGGAAGAAACCAATAGCCCTGTGATTTTGCAAGCTTCTCGCGGCGCTCGTCAATATGCGGGCGAAAGCTTCCTGCGCCACCTGATTTTAGCGGCGGTGGAAACCTATCCCCACATTCCCATTGCCATGCACCAAGATCACGGCAACTCTCCCGCCACCTGCTATTCGGCGATGCGTCATGGCTTTACTAGCGTGATGATGGATGGTTCCCTCGAAGCCGATGGCAAAACCCCTGCCAGCTTTGAATATAACGTGGCTGTCACCTTAGAAGTCGTGAAAGTAGCTCACTCCATTGGCGTTAGCGTTGAAGGTGAACTGGGTTGTTTAGGTTCCCTGGAAACCATGCAAGGTGACAAAGAAGATGGTCACGGTGCAGAAGGAAAGTTAACAATGGAACAACTGTTAACTGACCCTGACCAAGCTGTTGAGTTCGTGGAACGTACCCAAGTAGACGCTTTAGCGATCGCTATTGGTACCAGTCACGGTGCTTACAAATTCACTCGGAAACCTACCGGAGAAATTCTGGCCATTAGCCGCATTGAAGAAATTCACCGTCGTTTACCGAATACTCATTTAGTAATGCACGGTTCTTCTTCTGTTCCTGAAGATCTGTTAGAAATCATCAACAAATACGGTGGTCAGATCCCTGAAACCTACGGGGTTCCTGTGGAAGAAATTCAAAAAGGAATTAAGAGCGGTGTCCGTAAAGTTAATATTGATACTGACAACCGTTTAGCTATTACCGCAGCATTCCGGGAAGCGGCTTTCTCAGATCCTTCTAATTTCGATCCTCGTCACTTCCTGAAACCTTCTATTAAATATATGAAGAAAGTTTGTGCGGATCGTTATAATCAATTTGGTTCTGCGGGTAATGCAGATAAAATCAAAGTTCAAACTTTAGATGAGTTTGCAGCTAAATACGCTAAAGGTGAATTGAGCGCCACTACTAAAACGGCTGTTGCTGTTTAATTAATAGACTCTCAATTTTAGCGTTAAATCGTCTAAGTTGATATATTGAAAGCCTGGTTTCTTAAATAAGAAGCCAGGTTTTTATCGTAGTAAGCCCTTCAGGGCTTAATTCCTACGCTGTTACGCATTTAAACCTTGTCCTGTAGCAAGCGAGGACACTTGCACTACAAAAAATTCACGATATAGTAACATACATGGCTATTATCCCTCTTTTATCACTATTTTTATTGCTTTTAATCCCATAATCTCTGAATAGGATAAGCATCAAACTTGATATCTCTGCTAATCAAAATCAGGGATCTATTGATGGCTTGAGCGATTAACATTCGATCAAAAGGATCTCGATATATTTCTTAAAATCTTCTAAGGGTTCATCAAAATCATCAGATAGAGGTAAAACAAAAGTCCCTTGTAATATTCCTGAGCGACGTTTTTTAACAGGGGGCTGCTCTGAGGGAGTCTTTTGGGAGTAGTTTTTCATAAGATAGTTAGCATAATGTAGAAGCTCTTGTTTTAGAGATTCTGGCATTATCTCAACCATTTGTATGATTTCCGTATCAATATTCATTTATTCCCATCGTTTTTTGGACTGACCAACTAGACTAGACAAAAATTTATATATCCCCCTATTATAACTTATATCGGAAGCCCTTCAGGGCTTACTACAATACCGAACTTAACGTATAATCAAAAACTTAAGTGCAATGCTCAGGGATTAAGATTTTACACCATGAATAATATCCTGCAACTCGATCTACGCGAAACGGTGATTGTGGCGATTTTAGTTTTGTATCTAGGGAAATATTTAACCCAAAAGATTAAATTTCTTAGAGATTTTAATATCCCCGATGCTATTTCAGGAGGTGTTCTCGCCTCTTTCTTTTTTGGTATCTGTTTTGCGGTTTTTAAGCATCAAATAGAATTCGATCTCAATGTCCGCGATGGTTTATTGATTGTTTTTTTTACAACTATTGGGCTTTCTGCCAAACTAAAAACCCTGGTGAAAGGAGGGAAACCACTATTATTTTTGTTAGTAATGGCGGTCAGTTATCTGATTGTACAAAATCTGACGGGGGTTGCGATCGCAGCCTTAACAGGATTAAAATTGCCCATCGGTTTGCTGGCGGGATCGGTCTCTCTGAGTGGAGGACATGGGACGGTGATCGCCTGGTCGCCTCTGTTTAAGGATAGTTATGGAATTGCCAATGCTGCGGAAATTGGCATTGCTAGTGCCACCTTTGGTTTGGTTTTTGGGGGAATCGTCGGTGGGCCGATCGCCAAATTTTTAATTAAGAAAAACGGACTCCAAGCCAATGACCCCGATCAAGACCTCAGCATCGGGATTAAGGACGACCAGAAGAATGTCAATATTGACTACAATACCATGCTGAATTCCGTGTTAGTGATTGGTCTTGCCGTTGGTTTGGGACTGAAAATCAATGCGATCGCCACCGCCATCGGTTTAAAATTACCTGTGTTTGTGGGTTGTTTATTGGCGGGAATTATTCTGACTAATACCTTACCTTTGGTATTTAAGCTCTTTCCTTGGCCCTCTGATACGCCTTCTCTGGCTTTAATTTCTGATGTCAGTCTGGGTTTATTTTTGGCGATGTCCTTAATGAGTTTACAGTTGTGGACATTGGTGGACTTGGCGGGGCCGATCGCTTTATTATTATTGGTGCAGTTATTCATGATTACGGTTTATACCATCTTTTTTGTGTTTCCCGTCATGGGCAAAAACTATGATGCGGCGGTGATTTCGGCGGGATATTCGGGACTGGCATTAGGGGCGACTCCAACGGCAATGGCCAACATGACCGCCGTAACTGAACATTTTGGAGTTTCACCCCAAGCCTTTATTATTGTTCCTTTAGTCGGAGCTTTTTTTATTGATATTGGAAATGCTCTTGTGATTCAGAATTTTCTCAATTTTTTACCCCTATAATTATATCCTAAATATGATGGCAGACATCACACCCTAAAGCTTCCATCAAGGTGATGCTGGAAATTTGACCACAACGACAAATCGGACAAGCATAAGTTCCTTCGTAACTTAACGGAGTTTTCTGACTGTGACTGTTCAACATCGATCCCTGTGGTATAAACTTACAAAAGTTGGCAAAATCTTAACTATGTTTTTAGATTAGAAAGACACAATTGTTTAATAATAAGGTTAGGTCTATTGTAGATAATGTTCTGAAAAGAATACAAGATGTCTTCAGGAAGAGTTGAAGATAAACTTAGGGTTTGATGCAAATTCCAGCCTAATTCCCCCATTCCTACTTCGGGTCAAGAGTAAGGGTTTGGTAGATTTGTATCAGAAGCTACAGTTAAGTAGTCTCTCAAACTTTTATATCTCAATGATATTGTAATTAATTAGGATAAAAGCCAGTGCGATTTCAATCCTACGATCCAGGTGAATTCTACGATGAACTTTTTGTGGCGAAAGGACAACCACGTCCCTACGCAGCAGCATTAATTGATCGGATTAATTCTCTATCTCCAGGGGATTTAGAAATCCGACAGGAAGCCGCTAAAACGGCGATGATGAAATTGGGAGCGACATTTAATGTCTATAGTGATAGTGAAGGGACAGAACGTATATTACCTTTTGACTTAATTCCCCGTATTGTTTCCGCTTCAGAATGGGCTTGGTTAGAACAGGGATTAAAGCAACGAATCCATGCGCTGAATTTATTTATTGATGATATTTATGGAGAACAGAAAATTATCAAAGATGGGATTATTCCTCAAGAATTAATCTATTCTTCTAAGGGATTTCTCAAACCTTGTATGGGATTAAAACCCCAAAAAGGAATTTGGTGTCATATTACGGGAACAGATTTAGTTAGAGATAAAGAGGGAAAATGGTACGTTCTCGAAGATAATTTACGCTGTCCATCGGGGGTTTCTTATGTTTTAGAAAATCGCCGAGTGATGAAAACAACATTCCCTCAAATTTTTGCGAAATTAGGAATTCAACCCGTTGATGAATATCCTAGTCATTTATTAGATACTTTACTAAATTTAGTCGTGGATCATATTAGCAATCCCACCGTTGTTGTCTTAACTCCTGGGATGTATAATTCTGCCTACTTTGAACACTCTTTCCTAGCCCAACAAATGGGGGTAGAATTAGTGGAAGGACGGGATTTAGTGGTAAGTGATGGCTATGTGCAAATGCGAACCACTAAGGGTTTACAACGGGTGGATGTAATTTATCGCAGAATTGATGATACTTTTATTGATCCCTTAGCTTTTAATCCTGAATCAATGTTAGGGGTTCCAGGGTTAACGGAAGTGTATCGAAATGGTCGAGTTGCGTTGGCGAATGCGTTAGGAACGGGGATTGCTGATGATAAAGTGATTTATGCTTATGTTCCCCAAATGATTCAATATTATTTAGGAGAAGAACAAATTTTATCGAATGTTCCAACCTATTTATGTTGGGAACCCAAACAATTAGAATATGTTTTAGCAAACCTCGATCAATTAGTTGTTAAAGCAGCCAATGAAGCGGGAGGCTATGGGATGTTAGTGGGAACCCAATCGACAGAAGCAGAACGTCTAGAATTTGCAGAAAAAATTAAAGCAAATCCTCGAAATTATATTGCTCAACCGACGTTATCTTTATCACGGGTTCCGACTTTATTAGGGGATACCTTTGAAGGATGTCACGTTGATTTAAGACCTTATATTTTATATGGTGAGGATATCTACGTTCATCCTGGAGGATTAACCCGTGTGGCGATGAAAAAAGGGTCATTAGTTGTTAATTCTTCTCAAGGAGGAGGTAGTAAGGATACTTGGGTTTTATGTGAATAAATCTGGATCACGGATTTAAGAGGATTTCACGGATTTCACGGATTTTAATCTGTGTTATAGCAGGGAACAGGGAACACCGCAGGAAAAGAGGGGTGTACGGTTTAGGTTTTAGCATCAGTCTATGTCCTAACACCCCAGGCGCGACTGCTATAATCTGTGTTAATCTGCGTAATCCGCTTAAATCTGTGATCGAATTTCACGGATTTTTTTGGGGTGGGTTCATCCTATTCAACAGTCAACAGTCAACAATTATCAATATGTTAAGTCGTGTTGCAGATTCTATTTATTGGTTAAATCGTTATGTCGAACGGGCGGAAAATATTGCTCGTTTTATTGATGTGAATCAAAATTTATTGTTAGATTCTCCCTCTGGTATTCAACAACAGTGGAAACCTATTGTTGTAACAACGGGGGATTTAGAACTGTTTAAAGAACGTTATGGAGAAGCAACAGAAGAAAATGTGATTCAGTTTTTAACTTTTGATAGTAATTATCCCAATTCTATTTTATCTTGTTTACGCGCAGCGCGTGAAAATGCTCGTTCTGTTCGAGAAATTATCTCCTCAGAAATGTGGGAACAAGTCAACGAATTTTATCTGATGGTTCGAGATGCTTCATTAGGCGAAAGTTCCTATCAACTATCAGATTTATTCTATAAAGTCAAAATGCGAGGACACTTGTTTGCTGGGGTCATGGATGCTACGATGTCCCATAATGAAGGCTGGCATTTTGGCAATATGGGGAGATTATTAGAACGGGCGGATAAAACTTCTCGAATTTTAGATGTGAAGTATTATATTTTATTGCCTTCAGTAAATGATGTGGGAACAACTATTGATGAAATTCAGTGGATTGCCTTGTTAAAATCAGCCAGTGCTTATGAAATGTATCGCAAACGCAAACAACACCGGATTACACCTTCTAGGGTTGTGGAATTTCTAATTTTAGATCGAGAATTTCCTCGGTCGATTCAATATTGTTTATTACAAGCAGAGCGATCGCTACAATGTATTACTGGAACTAGCCCCGGAACTTGGCAAAACCCCGCAGAACGGGAATTAGGACGGCTACGTTCTGAACTCGATTATACCACAATTGAAGAAATTATGCAAGACGGAATTCATGAATTTCTCGATGATTTACAACATCGAATGAATCGCGTGGGCGAACGAATTTTTGAAGCCTTTTTTGCCCTTAAACCTGTTGCAAGTCCCCTGGTATTGAGCCAAACTCAAGGGAATAGGGAATAGGAAATATTACCCATTACCCATTACCTATTCCCCATTGTGGATATTGTTGACTGCCGACGGTTGGCTGTTAGCGAGCGGGACGCTCCCCCTTCTCCTCTTCTCCCCCTGCTCCCCCTGCCCCTCTTCTCCCCCTGCTCCTCTTCTCCCCCTGCTCCCCCTGCTCCTGCTCCCTGCTCCCTACTCGATAAAATTCATGAGTTGCCATGACCGGGCGTGGTAAAATACGTTAAAATTCGCCCACATAATTTTTAGAGAGGTATATTAATTCATGGAAGCAGCACTGCTGTTAGCAAAGCTACCCGAAGCTTACTCCATTTTTAGTCCTGTCGTTGACATCCTGCCCGTGATCCCTGTATTTTTCCTGTTGTTGGCCTTCGTTTGGCAAGCTTCAGTGGGATTCAAATAAAAAAAACAAGTTTCAGCTATCAGCGTTAAGCTGGAAAATTGTGGAGGTTTACTCAATCTAGGGTTTAACTTCCCGGTATTTCTAACTCAATGCTGATAGCCACTTTTGGGTTAATGTTACTTCCTGTTACCAATGGTTTTTTGAAATGCGGGTCTTTCTGTTAAGCGTTTAATATATTCTAAAACAGCCGGATAGGGGCTTAAATCCAACTGCAACATCATCGGAATATAAGCCAAAAGCGAACCTACTGCAATATCAGCAACATTCAATTCATCACCCATTAAAAAGGGCTGTTGCGTCAATATTTCATTCAAAGGATTCAGTAAACGGGGAGTTTCTTTTTCCCGATTCGCTTCTATGAAAATCCCTGTTCCTAACGTTGCATTTCCAAATAATACCCATTGATAAATTGTGGCTCGTTCTTCGGGAGAATTGGGAAGTTTAGCGTGTTTTTCTGCTAAATATAATAAAATTGCTCCCGACTCCCACAGTTTAAAATCGCTCTCAACAATTGCGGGAACTTTGCCAATAGGATTAATCGCCAGAAATTCCGGTTTAAGGTGTTCTCCGGCTGGCATATCTAATAGAATAAACTCGTAGGGAACCCCGATTTCTTCTAAATACCATTGCACAATTGAAGCCCGACTGTGAGCACCACCATATAATTTCAGCATTGATGTTTATCCTTTTTTAAGATTAGAACTTCCTTAAAAAGTTTATCATTAAATTATAAATTAGAAACCGATGTCATTCAACGGATTATTAGGAGTGATATTATGCAAGAATCAACCATGTATCAAGAAATTTTACGACGAGGTAAAGAACAAGGTCGGGCTGAAGGTCGGGCTGAAGGTCTTACCGAAGGTCGGGCTGAAGCACTGCAACAAGTTGCAATTTTATTACTTAGAATGGGGATGAATTTAGAACAGATTTCCCAAACAACACAGTTAACGGTTGAACAAATTCAAGGGTTACAACAGATCCAACAACAGGACAATCAAAATAATTAAATATTGGGGCGATATCCTTTACTCTAGGCTGATGTCAAAGGATATCGCCCCAACTTAAATTTCCCCCAAATTAAAGCACTTGGTGAGTATAATCGTGTTGTTTGACGTTATCTTCAGTCCGAATAATGCGCTCAGAATTTAAAACCCGTTTCCGTTCTAAGGAGTAATTAAATTCTTTAAATGTTGTTCCCAAGGGAATATGAGTTTGGGCTTGGGGACGATTATGGTAGGTGCGAGTTGCTGCGATCGCACGATCAGTAAAATTTTCACAAAAATGGGCATCTGTTGCCAATACTGGGGGGATTTTAGCTTCTCCATTACTTAAAACAGAACCCAATGTTACAGCACAAGCCATTGAATAGGATGTAGGAACCCCTTTCAGAATTGCTTCTAAAGCCGCCGAGGGAATGGGTTCAATGATTTGAACTTGATGAACTTCCCCATCTTCTTTAATAAAACAGGTTGCTAAACCAATGACAATATAATCATCAGTGGATAGATCAGGGGCGTTAGGATATGCTGTTGCAGTTGTCATAGAAATTAAAGGGTTCAGAATTCCAAGAATAATTTAACTCTCGTTGCATTGTACCAAGTTCCGATCAAGTCCCTATATGACAAAAATCAGACCGTTAAAGCGTCTAAACCCTTACGGGACTTAAACAACAGGGATATTGCGAAAGTCAAAGAGCTTCATATTTTGCTAAAACTTTTAACTAAACTTTATAAGACATATCTGGAAGATTGAAAACTCAGTGTCTTCAGACCTGAGATTAAAAGCGACCCAAGGGAATTTATTCCCCGTGAATATTTCTCCAATCCATGTTAATATATCCAGTAACAGGAAAGGTAAACAACCTGTATAAAAACCTAGTCGCCTAACGGCAAAAC
>CAITND010000110.1 GCA_903893625.1 uncultured Oscillatoriales cyanobacterium | reverse complement strand
CTAACGGCAAAACTCTGAACCTTGACAATTGAATCTATAGGGTTCTACTGCACAGTTCTAGTTTCCCCCAGCAGTGGGTAAAAGATTCGTGGGTACTAGACAACCAGTTTTTTGAAACAAATTTGTTTCAAGTTAAAAAAGAACTCGCAGTCATGCGAATAGGGTAGGGCATACCCGAATTTACGATTGGGGAGAATCCCACCTCTGGTTAAAGCACTGCAAGGTACTTTAATTAAGTGGTTTCGTTGAACCAAGAATCTCAGCGTCTTCAGACCTGAGAGTGTCAAATATAAGAACCCCGTGTGTAGAGTCACTGATCCTGGAATCAGAATCAGACACTCTACACCCGACCCCCTTCCCCACACCCGATCTTAACAGTTAGTTGTGAGAATGATAGCTTATCCTTTGACATGAACTGGGAGCCAAACACTAAAAATAGAACCCTTATCTATCTCGCTTTCTACCGTAATAACTCCGCCTAAAATTTGACATAAACGCTGACTAATTGCCAATCCTAATCCCGTTCCTCCAAATCGTTTTGTAGTAGACGGATCTGCTTGAATAAAGGGTTTAAAAATATGTTGTAATTGATCTTCTGTCATCCCAATTCCTGTATCTCGGACTCGAAAAACCAGATATTGAGAAGAGTTTCCAATCAATCCATACATCAATTCATCATCTTCTGGGATCGGGGGTTTTTCCTGAGTTCTTTCAACAATTAAATAAATCGTTCCTTTTTCAGTAAATTTGGAAGCATTGCTGAGTAAATTTAACAGAATTTGTCTAACTTTTGGCATATCTGCATACATTGTTCCGATATTAGGTTTCATCTTCACCTTCAAAACATTATTATTTTTCTCTGCTAAGGGTTTAGCCGTTGTAATCACATCTTCTATGAGTTTATCTACAGGAAAGTTTTCTAAATAGAGAGTGACATGACCCGCTTCAATTTTAGAAATATCTAAAATATCACTAATCATATCTAGCAGATGTTTTCCGGAGGTCTGAATCCGTTCTAGGTCAGGTAAAAAGTCCGTATATCCTAAATCTTCAGATTCCTCATGGAGCATTTCACTATAGCCAATAATTGCATTTAAAGGCGTCCGTAGTTCATGACTCATATTGGCTAAAAACACACTCTTAGAACGGTTAGCTGCTTCCGCCACAATTTTCGCTTTCTGCAATTCTTCTGTATATTCAGCAACCCGTAGAATTAAATGATTTAAAGATTGAGTTAGCACCCCAATTTCATCAGAACTATTAACTGGAGCTTGTAAAGCAAAATCGGATTCTTCACTGACCTGCTCTGCCACTTTAATCATCGTATCTAAAGGAATTGCAATCATTCCCCCAATACCAATGGCTAAGATTGTTGCTAATCCCCCGGAGATCACTAAAGTAATGATAATAATTCTATGGCTTAAGATTTCGATTTTTTCATAGTATATGATGGCGGTTTCAGCCCGTTTACGAAACCTGTTTTCGAGTTGAGTTGTTTCGGAATAGAGGGGATAAACTTGGGTAATTCCTGTACTTCGATTCAAATTGATCAGGGATTTTTGAACCGATTGCAAAATTTTAGGATTGAGGTTAGGTTTTTCTGTTGTTTGAATCAGTTTTTCCAACTGGGGTGCATAATTATTTAACCGTTCTTGATAACGTTGAGTTAAATCTTGTAACCCTTGATAATCCTGTTGAATCTGATTATCTGTCGTTTCAGGAATATTTTGTAGCTGTTGAAGCTGATTATTCATCACAAAGATATTTGAACGCAGAGCCGAAACCCCCCGTTCGATTTTCTCCATATCCTGGCTATTGCTGAGGGATTGGACTAAATTATCTTGATTGTGCTTCAACTGTAGAAGACTTTGGCTGAGTCCATTGAGAACCTTTGCTTTCTCCTGATCAATTTTTAATTGGGTTTGTAGAGGCTTTTTATAATAGGTTTCCGTTAAAAACGCTGAGGTTATACCCACAAGGACGACCCCGATTACTAACCCATAACCCCAGCCAATTTTTTGCCGAATGCTTAGACGATCAAACATAGGCAAGACAATGCTAGAGGAAATCTTACTTTTTGTTAAGTGATTTGGAGATGAAATTAGAGACATCCGTGAGATCGCTCTTAGCCAGGAAGGTTTATATTATTCTATACATTGTATCAAATTGACAGCATCAAAGCAATCATGAGATAGGAAAGGGGTCAGGGAGAGGATAATTAGCAAGGGGAAAGAGGAATTAGGCAATTAGAATTTCTTGATTGTGAACCTTTCCATCCTCGCTCGGAGGCGGATTGGACTGCCATTGAATTTAGATCGGAGACAAAAGGAAATTCTTTTCTAAGAGTTGTAGAATACTTGTTTAAGGCAAATTTATCAATTTTCAATTCTCTAGGTGCATCCATCCAGTATCTAATCGCTTTATTGCGAATAAATTGGGTTGTACGAATTGCTTGATCAATCGCTTTGTATTGATCGACTTTGCCTTTAACCTTGTATTCCAAAACAATCATAGAAATTTCCTGTTTCGACCCACCTTATACTAACACAAATCAATGAAATATTCACGGAGGTTAAAACCCCCTGAGTCGCTTTTCATCTCAGGTCTGAAGCCACTGAGTTTTCAATCTCCCATCTTGGCTTTATAAAATATCCGTATTAACCCGGATGATAGCGTTAAAACAATGTAAATGGAGTCAGGGCAGGAATAAATTACTCTTGATTATTTCCCGGTTCCTCTATCGCTTCTCTACAAAAAGATCACAGGTGTTTAACTCGCTTGATCAGGAACTTAGTTAATTGAATCGTTTACCATACTCTGATCATTTTGTCAACCTTAACTATGACGGTTTTAAATCTGATACAAACTTGATTAATTCATCTAAACTCCGCATTTACACTTAAGTAGAAGCACGATTTGTGATACACGCTATCTATTCATGGTCATCAAGATTGCCAAAGTGTATCAGTTTCTCTCGAATCCAAACTCAATTATAGGTTTATTGAAACCTATACATTTTATTTGGGCTTCAAATAATTAAGTGTGTCTTTCAAAAAAAAATTATTGATCTAAATCCAACTTTTCGGAACCAAAGTTTTATTAAGGAAAATCAGGGTATGTCATCTCAGAATAATTCTTTTCAAAATCAAACAATCGTTGTTATTGATTCCAATGTCGAAAATTACGAGACATTACTGCAAGGAATTGATCCCAATGCAAAAGTTGTTATCCTTGATCCAAATCAAGATGGAATTGAGCAAATTAGTTCCATTTTGTCTAACTATAAAAATATTGATTCTCTACAAATTATTGCTCACGGAAGTTCAGGAAGTCTACAGTTAGGTAATACAGTTTTAGATAATAATACTCTTAATCAATATACTGAACAGTTCCAACAGTGGCAAACCGGATTAAGTAAAAATGCTGATATTTTATTATATGGATGTAATCTTGCTTCGGGAAGTTTAGGACAATCTTTCGTTACGAATTTATCCCAACTAACTAAAGCAGATATTGCCGCTTCTAATGACTTAACTGGAAATGCAGCATTAGGCGGAAACTGGGCGTTAGAAGTTCAAACCGGAAATATTGAAACGGCTTTAGCTTTTAGTCAAAATGCGATCGGAAATTACCAGGGTATTTTACCTAAAGCAGCGACTAATTTTATAACCAGTACCGTTAATGTTGGGACTACTAGCTACAATGCTCTAGGTGCTCCAATTGATACGAATCCCGCCAACGCCACCACAACGTACACAATGAATTATGCGGGAACAAACACAATTTTAAATTCCTTTGCTGTTGGCGCGGATACATACAATGTTGTCGCGCAGTTGGATCTTCTGAAATTACAACGAGTTCCTAATGCGAATGTAACAGAGGTTAGGAATATTCTGTGGTTTCAGGGTAGTAAGAGTAGTAATACTATTACTATGACCCCAGGTTATCAATATGACATGGAAACGGCATTGTTAGGCTCTATTTTGAATATGGGAACAGACAATCTGTTTGTCAATGCTGGTGATGGTAATAATAACTATAACAATATTGAGCGGGCAGACTTTGTATCAAGATCAGGTTTAACAGCACCTACGGCGAATGACAAAGTTGGTTTTTTCATTGGAGATCGAGGCGACCAACCCCAACACGACCCATTTAAGATTGCTGCGATTACAAAAATTGATGCTAATGATAAACCAATTGAGTTCGGAACTGTAGTCTCTGTAATAGCAGGAAATTGGGGTGATTCTGGATTTGCTAAATCTACATCACAAATAACCCGTCTTGATACTAATCTCCCCCCCTCCCCAACAGACCAGTTAAAATGGTCAAGTAGCACAACACAAGGAATCGGAGGTGTATATATTAGCTTTGCGGATTTAGGTATTGCTGCTGGCGGTAAGTTTTATGGTTATGCCCTATTTCCAGATGATGTTATAACAGTTAAAAAAAATCCAGATGATGTTCTAACGGATCTTGTTGGATTAACTAATGCGTTACCAGATACTCTCAGTGCGAAAGGCGGGTTGGATTTGATTACGGGGGGGTTGTTAGTAAGTAGTATTGTTAGTGATCCTCCCGTTGTTGACCTAGATGGCAATAATACTAACACTGAATATAACTACAGTCCAACCTTCACTGAAGGCGATAGTCCCATTAATATTATTGCTAACAGTCTTGCCCCAGTCAGCGATCTTAATAATGATATTATCAGCCTCACCCTTAAGATTGCTGGTGTTTCTGATGGAGTTGCAGAAGTATTAACAATTGGGGGTATAGATTTTCTCCTGAATGAAGATAAAACACCACTAGCAATTACAGTGGGTGGCACCAACGATTTCAGTGTTGTCTATAATGACACCCTCAAGCTAGTTACAATAACTCGACCTGGTGGCAGTATTATTCCAACGGCTGACTTACAGGAATTATTACGCGGTATTACTTACGAGAATACTTCACAAAATCCTACTGCTGGCGGTCGTACCATTAGTGTAACTGCTAGTGACGGTGTTAATGTTAGTAACACTGCTGTTAGCACGATTACGGTTAACATCCCCCCCGTAGCCGTCAATGACACCGCCACCACCCAAAAAGATCAACCCCTGACCTTACCCCCCACTCAACTATTAGTTAATGACACTGACCCCGATGGGAATACCCTTACCCTTCAAAGTGTCAGCAATCCCAGCAATGGG
>CAITND010000109.1 GCA_903893625.1 uncultured Oscillatoriales cyanobacterium | reverse complement strand
GAGCAGGGGGAGCAGGGGGAGCAGGGGGAGTAGGGGGAGTAGGGGGAGAGAAGAAAATAATTAACACCCGACACCCGACACCTGAAACCCGACACCCGACACCCGACACCCGACACCTGAAACCCTCAGATTAAAATTAATCAATCGTAATTGATTGAGGGCCACCGGAATTGCCGTTATTATTTTTAGAGTCAGAGGAAGTAGATCCGGTTGTTCCTCCTTGTTTCTCTAGCCAGGTTTTAACGGGATCATCGTTGAGGTTTAATTTTAATAAACCTGAGAAAAACCCGCCTAAAAATGCAATAGGTTCATGGGTTAATTCTTCTAAAATTGGCTTGAGTTCATTCATAATCGAATAGTCTCCTTAAACCCTGCGATCGCAATTAATCCTTCTGGATTTTAGCGCATTTAACAAAATTTAGCCGTTAGTAATTATTGGAACCTTCCGAATATCCCCCGTCCGAAGAATACCCATCAGAGGAAGAACCCTCGGAATATCCCCCAGAAGAGGAATTATCAGAATAGCTATCGGATGAATAACTGTTGTTATTACTATCGTAATTCTCAGAATTGCTGGCATAACTGCTATCCCCATTAGCAGCTTGAGCCGGATCACCTGGATCACCATCTTCAATGGCGACTTTTGACCCCGTTTCAATACTATTAGGTTGATGGGGTTTAGCTTTAATACTGCCTTTACGTCCTTCTAATTCAGGCAGTTCTGGAAACTTTTCAATAGGCATTCCTTCCACAACTTTCTGCATAAATTCCCCCCAACTATAGGCAGCACTACTACTAGATCCCCAAGTCGGATCATTATTATCATTTCCTAACCAAATTCCGGTTACGGCTTGGGGAATATAACCAATAAACCATAAATCCCTGGCTTCTTCAGAGGTTCCTGTTTTACCAGCTACCTCTCTATCGGGTAACGCCGCAGCGCCTCCGGTTCCCCCATTAACAACTCCTTCTAACATCCAAGTGGTAATATTGGCACTATTTTTATCTAAAACTTGTTTGGGTTTAAATTTAGCTTCATAAATGATATTTCCCTGTTTATCTAAAACCCGACGAATGCCATGAGCCGGAATATAATTGCCTTCATCGGCTAGGGTTCCGTAAGCATTTGTTAATTCTAATAAATTCACTTCATAGGCTCCTAATGCCATCGCATAAGTCGGTTTCAAAGGAGATTTAATTCCCATATCTTTTGCTAGTTTCATTGCAGGTTCAAACCCCACATCAACTAATACTTTAACGGCAATTACATTCACAGAACGGCTCAAAGCATCGGACATCGACATCCATCCAGAATGTTTATTCCCATAATTTCGAGGACGATAACCATCAACTTTATAGGGTTCATCTAAATAGCTATCATAAGGGGAAAAACCCGCCCCAATTGCTGTAGCATAGACTAATCCTTTAAAGGTTGATCCCGGTTGTCGTTGCGCTTGGGTAACGCGATTAAATTCACTATCTTTATATTGATATCCTCCCACCATTGCTTTAACTTCTCCGGTTTTTGCTTCAATAGAAACTAACGCGGCTTGACCAAAATTAGCTCCGGCTCCATCAATTTCTACCGCATCTTTAACAGTTTTTTCTGCTGCTTCTTGCCATTTCACATCTAAACTGGTTTCAACTGTTAACCCCCCAGCTTCCATAGCTTCTTTAGAAACATATTGGGGTAATTCTTTCAGGACATAACTGGAAAAATAAGGAGCTTTAACTAATAAGCGTTTCGGTTGACTGGGTTTGAGATTAAGGGGTTCTTGCATTGCAGCTTGAGCAACTGAAGCAGTGATCACCCCAGCATCCTGCATCCGTTGGAGAACAATATTACGCCTCTTCTTGGCCGCCTCTGGATTTTCTAAGGGGGAATATTGACTCGGTGCGGGGGGTAAACCTGCTAACATTGCCATTTCCGACAACGTTAACTCATTCACAGATTTACTAAAATAAACATAGGCTGCATCCGCCACCCCATAAGCTCCAGAACCTAGATACACTAAATTGAAATAGCGTTCTAGGATATCTTCTTTACTCATTTGATCTTCAATTTTCCAAGACACCATTGCCTCTTTGAGTTTACGAGTGAGGCTATGTTCTTGATTCAAATACACAATGCGGGCTAACTGTTGGGTGATGGTACTTCCTCCTTCTACCACTCCCCCTGCTAATACATTAGACCCAATGGCGCGAACAATGCCTTGATAGTCCACGCCATCATGGTCATAAAAGCGAACATCTTCAGTGGAAATAAAAGCTTGTACCAGTTTTTCGGGAATTTGTTTGAGTCGCAGCTTTTCCCGTGTTGCTGGCCCCACCTGCATTAAAATATCACCATTCGTCGCTTTAATCGTAATCGTCCCGTTGCGGCTAAAGGATGCCATACTATTAACCGAGACTTGGGGTAAGCTTTGATCAACACGATACCATTGCCAAGCTCCATAACCCAATGCGCCACCCCCAACACTAATCACTCCAATTCCGATCCAAACACCGGGATGACGATACCAGCGTTTCCCTTGAATCTCTTGAGTGGTAAAACCTTGACGAAGTTTAACCCATTCTGAATTCAATCGATGGAGGGCGCGACGATGCCACACTAGATCTGAACTCTGGGACTCAGACACCCTTGAAGATAAATCCTCATTGGGTTCTTCTTCTGTGACCGTCGCGGATGACGTCAAAACGGGTTGGGTTGAAACCGTACTGGGGTTAGTTTCCCATTCGGTTTCTGATAGAGCAGAGTCCGTTTTGGGTCGGGAGGGTAATTGAGATTCTTCCATGGGTTCGGACAAATCGGTGGTTTTGATTATAATTCGGCAGTCTATTTTAAACGCGCAGAAGGCAAGACAAACTTGCCTCTACAGTTCGCTGCCGAACCCTGATCTCACTGAAAATCAAGGTTTTTTCCTTGATCCCAGGCTTCAGGAGGGTCGGGAAACTGCGATTTTCAAGGAATTGAACAACTCCCTAAACCGCATGACCCAGAGCTAAACCCACAACTAACATTCCTAGCACGAGGAACGGTTGGGCGCTTGCTTGATATTTAACATCATTTTCTACAGGATTGCGTAAGAAATACATATCCTGGAAGGTAATTTGAGGAATCACCAGCAGCAAGAGAACGGTAGCATAGAGATTTTGCTGGATGCTGACTAAATAAACAGCCATCCCCGCTTGGAAGATATCAATCATCAAAACACAAATCCAGGCGGCCGTTGTGATCCCAAACATCACAGGTAGAGATTGTAACCCCAGTTGTCGATCGCCTTCCACACTCTTAAAATCATTAACAATGGCAATTCCTAACCCGGCTAAACTATAAAACAGGGTTAAAACCATAATTGTTGGGGTCAGTTCTCCAAATAACGCATGACCCGCCCACCAAGGTAAGGCAATATAACTCGCCCCTAGCGCGTAATTTCCTAACCAGCCATTTTGCTTGAGTTTTAGAGGGGGTGCAGAGTAAATATAGGATATAAACGCCCCCCCAATACAGAGAACGGTAATGATCGGAAATTCATGTCCCGCCCAAGTATCTAACAGGTAGGAAATGCCAATTCCTAAGCCTAATAACAGTAAAATTTGGGTGACAACTTGGGGAATGGAAATCGCCCCGCTTGGGATGGGACGATAGGGTTCATTAATGGCGTCGAGTTCGCGATCATAAAAATCATTCATGGTCTGGGTGTACCCGGTCATTAATGGCCCGGACATTAACATACAAGTCGCCACTTTTAACACATCTTCCAGTGACCAACTAAAATGTCCCGATGAAGCGGCACCACAGACCACCCCCCAAATTAAGGGTATCCAGGTGATCGGTTTCATCAATTGTAGGCGAATTTTCCAGATGGATGTTTCTCCTGACGCCGCCCCTTTCATCCCTAACAGTTGTCGGGTTTTAGCACTGCGATCTGAATTCGCTTCTGTTGTTAATTCTTCTGAAGGTTGAGACGATGGAGTGTCCGACATGATCCTTTGTTCGCTTATGTTTTGATGGTCTGCAATATAGAAATCGAGGTAATTTCGCTGATGAATTCTAGCACATTCTTGTTAATTTTGTTCGATCAATCCCGACAAAATTAACTTGGGGGAGTCCGTGGTTCCCACGCTGATTTCTGGTATCTTTTGGGCTTGGAGAAATTCAGCCTGGGACTTACCGCTCCTCCAAACCCCCTCTTCAGTTAAAATATGCTGTTGGGGTGATGGGCAAAACCTATCCTACTCCCCCCTATTTGTCAACAATTATTCAGCGTGTTGACGATACCAATCAATGGTATTTTTCAACCCTTCTTTAAAGCCAATTTCTGCTACAAACCCGAATTTTTCTTTGGCTCTGGTTGTATCCAAACAACGGCGAGGTTGACCATTAGGTTTATCGGTTTCCCAGACAATTTCCCCCTCAAATTCCATTAATTCACAAATCGTTTCTACTAAGTCTTTAATTTTGATTTCCTGATTTGTGCCTAAATTCACTGGGTCGGGTTCATTGTACAATTGAGTTGCCATGACAATTCCCCGCGCCGCATCCGTTGAATACAGAAACTCGCGGCTGGGACTACCATCTCCCCAAACGGGAAGAGTCTTATCTCCCCGTTTTTGAGCTTCATAAACCTTGCAAATTAAAGCTGGAATAACGTGGGAACTTTTCGGATCAAAATTATCTTCCGGGCCGTATAAATTCACGGGTAGCAGATAGATACCATTGAAGCCATATTGTTGACGATAGGCTTGTAATTGCACCAATAAGGCTTTTTTAGCAATTCCATAAGGCGCGTTCGTTTCTTCAGGATAACCGTCCCAAAGATGATCCTCTTTGAAAGGAACGGGAGTAAACTTTGGATAGGCGCAAATTGTTCCGACACAGACAAACTTTTCCACCCCCGCACGATAGGCACTCTCAATTAATTGAGTTCCCATGATCAAATTATCATAGAAAAGTTCCGCAGGTTTGATTAAATTTAAGCCAATTCCCCCAACGTGCGCCGCCAAATGAATAATAATATCTTGACCCTGAACAACTTTTTGGCAAGCTTCTAAGGTACACAGATTATAATCCTTAGAACGAGGGATCATAATCTGATTGGGATCGACACCCGCTTGATGCAGTTGAGCCACCACTTGACGACCCAAAAAACCTGCACCCCCTGTCACCAAAATGTGTTTATTGGTTAAGTCCAGTGAATTCATGAATTTAGCCTCTATTGTATCTGTAATTAATCAAAGTGATGGGTTGGTTCTTGAGTTTCTTCTAAGGCTTTGAGATCGGAATCTACCATTAATTTCACCAATTCTTCAAAGGTAACAGTCGGTTCCCATCCCAATTTTTCTTTGGCTTTAGCGGGATCACCAATTAAAATATCCACTTCCGCCGGACGCAAATAACGTTGATCAAATTTGACATAATTTTGCCAATCTAAATTAACATGACCAAAGGCAATATCTAGAAATTCCCGAATAGAATGGGTTTCATTAGTAGCAACGACATAATCATCTGCTTCAGAATGTTGGAGCATCAGCCACATGGCTCGCACATAATCTTTAGCATAGCCCCAATCTCGCTTAGAATCGAGATTTCCTAAATAAATTTCCTTTTGTTTTCCCTTAACAATTCGAGCTACCGCACGGGTAATTTTTCGGGTGACAAAGGTAGGGCCACGTCGGGGACTTTCATGGTTAAATAAAATCCCATTACAGGCAAATAAACCGTAGGATTCCCGATAGTTTATCGTTTGCCAATGTCCATAAACTTTAGCGCAGGCGTAAGGACTTCGAGGATAAAAGGGTGTGGTTTCTTTTTGGGGAATTTCTAACACTTTCCCGAACATTTCCGAAGAACCTGCTTGATAAAAGCGGACTTCAATTCCAGTACGTTGCTGATAATCTCGAATGGCTTCTAATAGACGTAAGACCCCCATCCCAACAGCATCAACGGTATATTCTGGAGAGTCAAAACTCACCCGAACATGGGATTGAGCACCGAGGTTATAAATTTCTACAGGTTTAACTTCTTCCAAAATTCGGCGTAGGGTTGTGCCATCCGTTAAATCTCCGTAGTGCAGAAACAATCGCGCCTCAGTGTTATGAGGGTCTTTATAAATATGGTCAATGCGTTCGGTATTAAAGCTAGAACATCGGCGGATGATTCCATGAACTTCATAGCCTTTTTCTAGTAACAATTCACTCAGGTATGAGCCATCTTGACCCGTGATTCCAGTAATCAATGCCCGTTTCCGTTCTGTCATTTAAACGATTCCTTAGAGTTTTGTTAGTTAATATTCCCTAGTTTAATTATATATAATAACTAATCAGGGGAGTGTATTCAATCTGCACCCCATAATATCATCAGCAATTCAGCACTCGAATCTATGATCCTGATTTTGCAGGTTCGTCAGTCCTGGATAAGTACCCATAACCAAATTAACCTGACATCAGTTTTAATTCAAGGCTAATTCCAATTCCGGCTTCTATCAGGCAATTTAACCCCCAGAAAAATCAAAACCGAAGTGAGCCCTAGTGCTTTTCACTTCAGGAAGAGCAATATATTTAATTCTGAATTCCTTGCCATTCTCCTTGTAAAGTAAACCCCGACCAATAATAAGGAGGTATCCATTCTGATGTTTCATTTTGTTGCATTTCAATTTGAGCTTGTCGTAAAGCCGCTACAGGAGATAATCCTTGTTCTAGCATTTTTTGATAAAATTTTACCATTAAGTTAGATGTCGCTTGATCATCAACTCTCCATAAACTCACCACGACTCGACTCGCACCTGCATACATAAATCCTCTAGTTAAACCTACTAATCCTTCCCCTTTTATTTCCTGACCTAATCCCGTTTCACAGGCACTTAATACTACTAATTCTACTGGCAACTTTAAGTTAAAAATATCATAGAGTCGTAAAAATCCATTTTGAGATTGTCCGGTTTGATCGACTAAAGAAAACACTAAACCTGATAATTGAGGATTTTCACTATTGAGTAAACCATGAGTCGCAAAATGAATAAAACGATATTGGCTAAGTTGAGGATTTGTTGCTGTTTCTCGATTAGCATTAAAGCCGATTTCTTGTAAACGTTCCTGCTCAGGAACTAAGGCTAAAATCTGTTTTGCTTCTTCTTGGGTAAAGGGTAAACGATCAAATAAAACACCGGATTCTCTGGCGGAACGTTCTAAGTCGGGGGGCAGGGATTTAATAGCTTTAGAAACCACAGCTTTTAATCGTTCATCTGTTGAACTAAATACCGGATCAGCTAATATCGCTAAAAGTTTTTCGGCAGGTTTTCGAGTTCGAGTTTCTTGTCGTAGAATTCCTAAAACGGAAGCAGAAGGTAAAGTTACCAGTTCATGATTTATAATTAATGGTATAGAATCATCCTTGCTGTTTTTTTCTGATAGAGGAAGGGCGGCAAAGGGAACATATTGTAAGGCTCCATCAGCAACAATTAGTAATCTTTTATTTTCTAAGTTAGGGATTAAGGGAAACACCATTTCCCTTAATGCTTTTCCCGATTCTTCATAGAGCGATCGCCGAATTCTTTGACTGGGTAAAATCAAAGCTTCTCGAAAGGTTTTAACGCTTGTTTTAATCGTTTCTTCCCCAGGTAATTCATAACTTTGGATAGAATTAGAACTCACAACCCATAAATAACTACGGTCTTTTCCTAGTGAATATTCTAATAAAACAGTATCATTATCTAATAATTTTTGAATCTCTGATAAATTTAAAGGTTGAGGTTGAGTTAAGGCTGCATAATGGGGATTATTCTCTCGAATTTTATCTAAAACTTGATTATACTGTTGGAGCAATGTTTCAATTTCTTGGTTAATTTCCTGTTTTTGAATAATGGTATGGGGTTGGCTTAAGAGTTTAACACGCTGTTCTTCCAAAGCGGATAATTTTTGTCTTAAGGTTTGTTTTTGATCTAAGAGTTGAGGATCAACACCAGAAGTTATTTCTCCTTGAGCTTCTGCTAAAATATCTAATAAAGATCGGGCTTTCGCACGTTCACTAATTTGTAAGGCTTTTCCATCCCATCCTTGGTTGGGTTGTTGTTGATTCAGTTGCATTAATAAATCAATATAAAATTGATAATAATCCTGTTTAGATGCCAAAAAAGCAGATCTTAAATCCTGATTTGCAATTTGGGTTCGTAAATCTTCAATAATCATTAAAGCCGTTTCAATTTGAGCGATCGCTTCCTCAAAATTCTCCTGTTTTCGTTTAACTGTTGCGACTCGATATCGAGATAAGGCTTCTTTAGGGCGATCGCCAACTTCCTGACGAATTTGTAAGGCTTTGTTATAGAATTTTAAGGATTGATCTAACTGACCTTGTTGAAAATAAACAAATCCAATATTATTTAAGGTACTGGCTTCTCCCGTGCGATCGCCAATTTTTTGCCACAGCGTTAAGGCTTGACTATAGGTTGTTAATGCTAAGTCAAATTGATTCAAATTAGCATAAATAAACCCAATATTATTTAATGTTGCTCCTTTACCTCGCTGAACCTGAATTGCAGTATGATCCCCAAACTTTTGAATCACTTCTTCCCCTAAGCTTAAAGCCTGTTTATAATTATCAAGAGCCTGTTCAAATTGACCCAATTCAGATTGAACTTGACCAATATTATTTAAAATGGCTGCCACATTAGCCGGATTTCCTAAAGGTTTTACTACAGCTAAGGCTTGATTATAATAATTCAGAGCTTGTTGAAATTCTCCTAAATTAAAATAAACAAAAGCAATTTCATTCAAAGCCGCCAACTCCCCCGTCTTAAAATTGAGAGTTTGCCATAAAGGAAAAGTTTGATTTAGAGTGTCTAAGGCTTTTTGATATTCTCCTAATTGAGCATAAATTTTGGCAAGGGAAACTAAAGTTGTAGCTTGGGTTTGTTGATCTTGAAGGGTTTGAGTTAAAATCAGCAATTGATTATAACAATTAATCGCCTGGGGATATTCCCCTAAATTACTATAAACAGAACATAAAAAATTGCGAGTAATAGATTCTTGAAGAGAATTATTTGCTTCTCGCCACAGACGTAACGCCTCTTCCCAGTGCTGAATTGCATCCCGAAACCCCGCTAATGTTCCTTCTCGATACCGTTTCATCCCTTGATTAAAACTATTTTCTGCACCAGAATTAGAATTAAGAATTTGTGCGGATTGCCATTCTTGTGCGATCGCAGGTATAACTATTGCTGAAGCCAAAAAAGATCCCAGAATCAGAATACAAAACCAAACTCTGAAACATTGATTTTTGCTTCTTTGCCTATGTATCATGACTCAATTCCCAATTCAATCCCAGCGTTTAGGATGAGGTGATCAAAGTATCCTAGACGATTTTACAGGTCATTCTAATCTAATGAGTGTCAGGATTTACGAATCGCTTTAAGTTTCTCATTCTCCTCTTAACTTATGTTAACGCTTTCCCTTTTTTCTGCATTTTCTGGCTGGTTTCAATCTCCTCGTTACTGGAGACGAATTTTAATGGGTTTAATTATTGGATTATTTCTCGTTTTCAGTACCGGACTGTTCCAACAGTCTACCGTTGCTCAGATTAATCTTGCTATCATTCAAGAAATTTTAGATGGAGATCAAGTCTTTATTCAGGATAATCAAGCCAAAGTAGAGGATAAAGCGGAATTTGGGCAAATTGTGCTTACAAAAAAATCTCGCGCCGGAGTAATATTTAATAATGGCGCAGCCGGACGCATGGATGCTAATTCTATTGTTACGGTCGGTCAATGCGTGGAAATAAAACAGGGACAAATCTTAGTTAGTGGCCCTATTAATGGATGTATTGCGGGGTTTACCGTTGGGGTTCAAGGAACAATTTATGTCTTAGAAACTACCGATAACAATACAGGTAATATTAAAGTTTTGGAAGGAACAGTACAGGTGAGTTCCTCTACTGGAACTGGAGAACCTGTAGAAGTCAAAGAAGGTGAAAAGGTATCCGTTTTACAAGGAATTTTAAGTCAGGTCATTCCTATGACCCCTGAAGAAATTGTGTCTATTTTATCGGGTCGATTATTCTCAGGATTTACGATTCCTGTAACACCAGAAGGGGCATTATATTCCCTCTGTTCTCGTTTTTTACCAGGGTTTAGTTGTTCCACTACTGGAATTCCTACTCCTTCAATTCCAACGCCTCCCATTCCCATTCCCAGTCCGCGTTTACCCTTCTAAATTAAGGAGTTTAACGCTATTGTAAATCCTGGAACTATATCTTCTCCAGTTAATGTTGCGGTGGCGGGATATTGAGTAATTGAACTATCAGCACGATAGACCCAAGCTTGTTGATTTTGACGGTCAATTAACCACCCCAACCGCACCCCATTTTCAATATATTCAGTCATTTTTTCTTGACATTTTTTCAACCGATCGGTTTTAGATCGAATTTCTATGACAAAATCCGGCACTAAATTTAAAAATTCATCTTCTCCTTCATCCCATCCTTGAGGTAAAAGTTCTTGAGCAACAAACGCCACATCAGGAGAACGAATTGCTCCATTAGGAAGTTTAAATCCGGTACTGGAACCAAACACTTCTCCTAAGTTTTGGCTTTCTACCCAAACCAATAAACGAGAGCCAAACTTTAATTCTCGATTTCCTGAAATCCCACCTGTAGGAGCCATAGTTACTAACGTTCCATCTGCATTGCGTTCAAAGCGTAAATCGGGATTTTGAGAACTGATTTGCATCAATTCAGCATCCGTTATTGTATATAAAGATAATACCATTATTTTCAATTTCCTCAACGATTAACCATTTACTGATTACTGATTACTGATTACTGATTACTGATTACTGATTACTGATTACTGATTACTGATTACTGATTACTGATTACTGATTAAGCTGCTACTAAACCACTATGAATTAATAGAGGTTTTGTACTCGGTTCTCGACCTCGGAAGGCTTTAAACACTTCCATCGGATGCAAACTTCCTCCTAATGCTAACACCGTATCGCGGAAGCGTTTCCCGGTTTCAGAGATAGCATTTTCATTTTCTAATCCTGCTTCTTCAAAAGCGGCAAAAGCATCAGCACTCAACACTTCTGCCCATTTATAACTGTAATATCCTGCTGCATAACCGCCAGCGAAAATATGACCAAAGGCACATAAAAAAGCATCTTCTGGCAGAGGTTTTAAAATCATGCTTTTCTCGGCAATGCGGTTGCGAACATCACTAATACTTTCACTGCCTCCGAGTTGATAACGGTGATGTAACTCAATATCGACAAAAGCAAAATGGAGTTGTCGCAGCATTCCGGTTCCGCTCATATAGGTTTTAGCCGCTAACAACTTTTGGTAATAATGTTCGGGTAAAGTTTCTCCCGTTTGATAATGTTTTGCCATGCCAAATAATGTGGCTCGATCATAACACCAATTTTCCATAAATTGGCTCGGCAATTCCACTGCATCCCATTCCACATTATTAATTCCTGCCGCTCCTGCATAGTCAACCGTTGTTAACATATGTTGTAACCCGTGACCAAATTCATGGAATAACGTTTCCACTTCTGTAAACGTCATTAAACTGGGTTTATCATCTACCGGAGGCGTTTGATTACACTGTAAATAAGCCACAGGTAATCGCACTTTTGTTTCCCCCTGTTCTACAAATTTAGCGCGAGTAATACACTCATCCATCCATGCCCCTCCTCGTTTTTCTGCTGGGCGACTATAGGCGTCTAAATGGAAATACGCAATCGGATTTCCGCTTTTATCCGCTACTTGAAAATAGCGAACCTCTTCCTGCCAAATAGGTGCTTGACCATCCGCCGGAGTAATAATAATGCCAAAAATGCGATGAACTAACCCAAATAACCCCTCTAAAACTTGCGGTAAGGCAAAATATGGCCGTAATTCTTCATCAGTAAAGTCGAATTTTTCTTCCCGTTGGCGTTCTGACCAAAAAGCCATATCCCAATGTTGTAAATTCTCTGTTTCTTCTGCCCCTTTTGCAGCAGCAAAGGCTTTTAAATCTTCAAATTCCTGTTGAGCCGCATCATAACTGACAATGCGTAATTCTTCTAATAATGCTTCTACTGCTGCCACATTGGGAGCCATTTTACTTGCTAAACTCAGTTCTGCATAGCTATTAAAACCCAAAATACTAGCTTTCTGTTTTTTGAGTTCTAAAATGCGTTCAATTAAGGGAAAATTATCTAATTCCCCACTAGAAGCACGACTCATATAACCCCGATACACTTGTTCGCGTAAATCTCTCCTCCTACTATATTTTAAGAAGGGGCCAAAACTGGGAAAATCCAAGGTAATTCGCCAGGGGCCGTTTTCTGGGGTGGCGTTTTCTTCCCCGGCTGAACGAGCAGCTTGAGCTGCTAAACTGAGTAAACTAGGCGGTAACCCGGCAATTTCTTCGGGTGTCGTGAGGGTTAAACTAAACGCTTTTGTGGCATCTAAAACATGATTAGAAAATTTAGTTGAAAGTTCAGCTAATTCTAATTGAATCGTATTAAAACGATCGCGTTCTTTTCCTTCTAATCCCACCCCGGATAATTCTGCATCTCGCAGAGCCGTATTCACAATGCGTTGTTGAGCCGAATCTAACTGCTCCCATTCTAGGCTATTTCTTAACTGTTTAAAAGCTTGATAAATGATTTTACTTTGATTGAGTTTATTGATAAACTGCACAATATTAGGCTGAACTGTTTCATGGGCTGTTCTCAATTCAGGGCTATTTTTTACCCCCATTAAATGCCCCACAATTCCCCAACTCCAGGTTAACCGTTCTTGCAATTTTTGTAGGGGTTCAACTAAATCCGTCCAGGTAGGTTTAAGATAGGTTTCTAAGCTGGCGAGATCCTGTTCCAATTCCATTAACAGTTGCGTAATCCCAGGAACAACATCATCCGGTGTCATCTTTTCAAAGGGTGGTAATCCCTGACCAATCAGTAGGGGATTTTCTGTCATTGTTGTAGTCGTACTCATATTTTCTTCAGTTTAGGGGGCAAAACACCTTACTATGTTAATACAGAGATGGGGACAGGTGGAGAGGGAAGCAGGACAATCAGACCACCCAAACAAAATTCTGTTCAAAACCACCATTTCCGTTTTCCATTGGGTCTAATCGTGCGCCAATTCAGTTTAGCCATCGCTAATTGTTCATCGGTGACAATGGCATTGGTTAGATTTGCACCGCAGAGATTAACACCTCGCAAATTAGACCGATTTAAACAGGCATTTCTCAGATTTGCCCCCCGAAGATCTGATCCTTCTAAATTAGCATTACTTAAATACGCTTTGACTAATTTGGCATTCCGAAAATTGACATTCGTTAATCGGGCTCGACCAAAATTTGCCTCGGTTAAATCCGCGCCTTGAAAATTGGTATTACTTAAACGGGATTCATAAAAATTAGCATCACAACCCTCGAAATTTTGTAAATTCAAACCCGTCAATTCACAGTCGGCAAAATCCCGCCTTCCTTTGGCATAAGCAGTTTTTAATGTATTTTCATTCCATTTGGGTGCTGAAGGTGGAGGTGAAGAAGAAGTGAGTTTATGATTCGGGATGGAATCATAAATCATGGTTCTTGGAGCACCTTGAGTTGCACTTAACCCACTCGTAACAGATGTTTGATCATAAATATCCGTATCCTCGGCAGGATTGGGTTGTTTTTTCTTCGCTAACCGTTGATTTCTAGCGCGAATTTGTGCAGCCATCTGCTTTGAAGGTAAGCTCAAGCTGGTATTCGGTTCATTCAAAAAAGTCGCTTCCTGAGTCGGGGTTGTTGATTTTGTAGGAGTTGAGTTAGACTTTTGTTGCATCACCATCCCGTCTGCAAGCATCCCATAACTGGATTCTGAATCTAATGCTCGCAGAACATCTTGTGCTGATTGATAGCGATACTGTACGGAAAATTCCAACATCCGTTGCAATATACTCGCAAAGGAATCACTCACGTCCAAATGGGGTAGCCACACAATTTCCCCCGTCACCGGATTACTTTCAAAGGCATTGGGAGACTTCCCTGTCATTAAGTAAACGCAGGTCATCCCCGCCGCATAAATATCACTGGCATAAACCGGACGTAAGGCCATTTGTTCAGGAGGAGCAAACCCCGACGTGCCAATGGCAAAATTAGTAAAGGCTGTTTGTCCCGTTCCCATCATGGTTGCTTGATTGACTTGATCCTTCACCGCTCCAAAGTCAATTAAAACCAGATGTTGATCAATTCGTCGTCGTAAAATATTCGCAGGTTTAATATCTCGATGAATAACTTCTTGACTATGAATATAATTTAATAAAGGTAAAATTTCTTGAAGAAACTTTTTGGCTTGTGTCTCGTTAAAAATTCCTTTTTCTTTGACTTCTTGTTTTAAGGTATAACCATCAATATATTCTTGCACTAGATAGAATTGTTTTCCCCCAACAAAATAATCAATTAGGCGAGGAATTTGGGGATGATCACCAATTTTACCCAGGGTTTTTGCTTCCCGTTGAAATAACTCTCGCGCCATTTCTAAAATTCGGGCTGATGTGGCAGAAGGACGCAGTTGTTTAACCACACAACTAGGACGTCCGGGTAACGAAATATCCTGAGCCAGAAATGTTGCTCCAAAACCCCCTTTGCCCAAAGGTTGAATGACTTGGTATCGATTTCTCAACAGCAATTTTGAGCCACAAGCCTTGCACTTGAGGGCATCATCTACATTTTCGGGTTGAGGGCAGGCTGGATTGACACAGTAGCTCATGGTGTTTGAGATTGCTTTGTACCAGTGGACGGAGGACTTGCAAAACCCATATTAATAGAATTAAGCCATATCAGACAGCGGCACAGGTTACTCCTGGTAACTCTTACATGAATGTGGGTTTTTGCATCATGACTTGAATATATCCAACTCCCATATCACAAATGTTTCTCTTTACCTCTATTATCACCTGAGAATCGTTAACTTTCGCAACTAGGATGGTTTCTTCAGGTAGATGGTTATTCCTACTTATCGCCTTTAGGCAGTGGAGTGTCAACGGAATACAGACTTGACACCAGGATAGCAGTTAGATCTAATAAATGGGTAGATGTTGACTGCTGGCTGTTGGCTGTTGACGGTTAACGGTAATACCCCACTTCTGCAACAATGGACTAGGAACATTGAAAGCAAACAACGATGCGTATCTCTCTAAATTGGTTGCGAGAACTGGTAGATATCCAGATGACCCCCCAAGAGTTGGCAGAAACCCTGACAATGGCGGGGTTTGAAGTGGAAGATATTGAAGATTGGCGTTCCTGGGCGGATGGGGTTGTCCTGGGAAAAATTCTACAAGCTGAACAACACCCCAATGCCGATAAATTAAGAGTTTGTCAAGTGGATATTGGGGGTTCAGAACCCGTTAATATTGTCTGTGGAGCACCCAATGCAGCAGCAGGAATGGTGGTGGCTGTGGCAACTTTGGGAACCCATTTACCTAAAATTAATTTAACACTAAAAAAGACAAAATTACGGGGCGTTTCTTCCGAGGGAATGATTTGTTCCTTAGCGGAATTAGGATTAGAAAAAGACTCTTCAGGAATTCACAGTTTTGACATTGAAAATCCGGTATTAGGCAGTGATGTTAGACCGTTATTAGGGTTAGATGATGTGATTTTAGATGTGACAGCAACGGCTAACCGTGCAGATGGCTTAAGTATGGTGGGAATTGCCCGTGAAATTGCTGCATTAACCGGGGCTAGTTTAAGAATTCCTGAAGCGACTGGAGTGTTAATTGAACATCAGAATCAGTCTCAATCTTTAGCAGTTGAAATTGCTGATAAACAAGCTTGTCCGATCTATATCGGAACTATTATTGAAGGAGTAGAAATTGCTCCCTCTCCTGATTGGTTACAACGACGATTACAAGCCGCAGGTGTCCGTCCGATTAATAATGTTGTGGATGTAACTAATTATATTTTACTCGAATGGGGACAACCGCTTCATGCCTTTGATTTAGATCGTCTCCAACAAGTGACTTCCTCTCCAGATTTAACTATTGGTGTGCGTTTTGCTAAATCCGATGAATCGATTAAAACTTTAGATGGTCAAACCCGGAAATTACAAGAGCAAAATCTGTTAATTACGGCTAATGATTATCCCGTAGCTTTAGCCGGAGTGATGGGAGGGGAAGAAACAGAAGTATTTACAGGAACCCAGAATTTACTGTTAGAAGCGGCTATTTTTGCACCGATAGCAATTCGGCGTTCTGCACGGGCGCAAGGTTTACGCAGTGAGTCGTCTACCCGTTATGAACGAGGGGTTAATCAGGCGGAATTAGCGTTAGCTTGTCGGCGAGCTATTTTATTATTAAAAGAATTAGCTTCTGGTACTCCTATTCGTCAAGAAAGCGATAGTAGCGGGATTGAAGTACAGATTCCTGAAATTACGTTAAGATTGAATCGAATTAATGCAATTTTAGGGCAACTAAAACGAGCCGAATCTCCTTATTTATTACCAGAAGAAGTAGAAAAAATTCTCACTGCTTTAGGCTGTAAATTAGTTAAGGATTCTCAGGGCAATTCTGTGGTTTGGCAAGTCACAGTTCCTCCCTATCGTTACCGAGATTTAGAACGGGAAATTGACTTAATCGAAGAAGTAGCTCGTCTCTACGGATATGATCAATTCCGTGACACTTTACCCAGTCAAGGCGTATCGGGTTATCTCCCCTTAGAACAGGTAGCAACTCGACAAATTCGGGCAGCTTTTCGAGGGGAAGGACTAATGGAATTAATGCACTATTCCTTAGTAAAAATAGAAGCAGATCATCAAGTTGTTTTAGACAACCCTTTGTTTGTGGAATATTCGGCATTACGCACCGAAATGTTGACGGGTTTAATTGATGCTTTTGTTTATAATTTAGAAAATGGTAATGGGCCGTTAAATGGCTTTGAAGTCGGTCGAATTTTCTGGAAAGAAGGGGATGAATACAAAGAACAAGATGCCGTTGCTGGTATTATGGGAGGCGATCGCAGCTTTGGGCGTTGGGTTAGAAGTGGTCAAGACCAACCCCTAACTTGGTTTGAAGCAAAAGGGATTTTAGAAGCGGTATTTCAGCGTTTAAATTTAACCGTTGAATACAAACCAGAATCTACAATAAAACTATTACACCCCGGACGCACCGCTTCTTTATGGTTACAGGGAAAACGGTTAGGAATTTTCGGACAATTGCATCCTCAACTGTGTCAAAAACAGGATTTACCGAATCAAGTTTATGCCTTTGAATTCCAGTTATTGGTATTATTAGAAGCGATGAACCGTCCTTCTAATTTAGTCCGTAAATTCAAACCTTTTTCTACTTTCCCGGCGACCGATCGAGATATTGCCTTTTTCGTCCCGGTCGAGGTTCCTGTCGCCGACCTGCAACGCTGTATTACTAAAGCCGCAGGAAATTTATTAGAATCGGTGGAAGTTTTTGATGAATATCGGGGGAAAAATGTACCTGATGGTCAACGGAGTTTGGCGTTTCGTTTAGTTTATCGCGTTAGCGATCGCACCTTAACCGATACTGATATTGACCCCTTCCAACAAAAAGTCCGAGATGCTTTAGTTCAACAATTTAACGTTAATCTCAGAAGTTAGTTGTCTGTTGTCTGTTATCTGCTGAGGTGTTAACAGTCAACCGTCAACAATCAACCGTCAACAATCAACAATCAACAACTATGCCAAAATATGTGATGTTTGGAACCTATTGCGAGGATGTTCTGGAAAAGCGGGAACCCTATCGCGCCGCGCATTTGGAAGGATTAAAACAACAAAAAGAATCGGGTGTTTTATTAACAATTGGCCCGACTCAGGATGTTACAAAAATATTTGGGATTTATGAAGCGGAAGATGAAGCAACGGTGCGTCAGTTAGTGGAGTCTGACCCCTATTGGCAAAATGGGATTTGGACAGAATATGATGTCAAAGCCTGGATACAAGTTTATTAGGAAAAATAAAGATTGCGATCGCAACTGGATCAATTTCTGAACTACTCGATCAAGTCAAACCGCCCCATCATATTTTCAAATTGCATGGGGCGGAAGTAAATTAAGAGTTTTCTATTGTATTCAACGAATCTGCCTTATTGAGCTTTTTTGCGACGAGACATTGCTAAAGCAGCACCGACTAAACCTAAACCTAAAACTGTTGTGGGTTCAGGAACAGACACACCCACCACTTTAAAGTCTGGGCCAACGTAACTGGATTTGCTGATCAACTGGAGGCCACTGATAGAGGTGATACTTTTGCCCAGTCCTAAGTCTGACAAACTGACTCCTAAAGACCCTACTTTTTGAGTACCGCCAATTTCTGTGGTATTGAGGCTATAACCTGCGGCTTGCCATGTTGATGAATCTAATTTAATTGAATTCCCAATTAATTTACCACTTTTATCTAGTGCTTGAACTCTCAATTTACTGTTCATACCCCGTTCAAAGAACAGGAAATTATTCACAGATTGGCCAAATAGCAAGTTTAGGGTGAAGTTTCCACTGTCTTCTGTATCCACAATATTGCTTAAATTCAGATTTTCCAGTGAGGCTGCTAAATCGCTTCCTGTTGCTGCTTCTACAGCATTTCCTGAAGCATTATCCCCTCTATCGCTACTAGCTGCACCAGTATTTCCTCCTGTCCAGAGATCATTCTGAATCACTTTAACATCTTTGACCAGGGAAAAATCGTCGTAGGTTTTATTGCCAATTTCAAC
Source organism: uncultured Oscillatoriales cyanobacterium (assembly GCA_903893625.1). Classification (GTDB taxonomy): domain Bacteria; phylum Cyanobacteriota; class Cyanobacteriia; order Cyanobacteriales; family Microcoleaceae; genus Planktothrix. The sequence continues at coordinate 28,480 of CAITND010000109.1, read as the reverse complement.
AGAGTCTAAAGAGATGTCATGTGTCCAAGTTGTCTTATCGGTTGTAGAATAGTTGGTTTTGAAAGTGAATGCTTGAGCAGAGGTCGCGTAAACACCTGTTAAAGCTAAGGTTGAGATTAAAGTGGTGAAGAATCTGGTTTTCATCGGGAACTCCTCTGTGTGAATATCCTGCTGGTTACTGTCACCCTAAACTTATAACTCTGTTGTTTTGGGTGTCGCCTTAGAGGGTGACATCTTAGCAACCAGAGTGATTCATACAAGCTGTTGATAACATAATAGCAAACCCTATCAGTTTGTCACACGCATTTATAAAACTTCCAGGAAGTTTTACAGAACCTTTATAGATATCAGTCTTTATTTAAAGGATTGACCAAATACCTATATATATAGGGTAAGTATCCTATATATATAGGATAAAATCGGGGTTGATCTCAGTGACTATTATTCCGGTATTCCCTGCTAGTATTTATAAATTCAAACCGCCCTGTCATGTTTTCATTGCACAGGGCGGTGAGCAATTATGGATGTCTAATGTCAATTTATTCAACGAATCTGCCCTATTGAGCTTTTTTGCGACGAGACATTGCTAAAGCAGCGCCGACTAAACCTAAACCTAATACTGTTGTGGGTTCAGGAACAGACACACCCACCACTTTAAAGTCTGGGCCTTTGAAATCCGATGTGCTGATCAACCGCAGACCTTTGAACGATTTGGCATCGGTTACGCCTAAGTTTGACAAACTGAGACCTAAAGATCCTACTTCTTGAGCACCCGTAATTTCTGTGGTATCGAGGTTATAGCCAGCAGATTCCCATGTTTTTGAATCTAAATTAACGACCTTCCCAAATGAGCCATCAGTAAGCACAGCTTGAACGTCCAGTTTGCTGTTCTTACCCCGTTCAAAGAACAGGAAATTATTCGCTGGTTTTGCAAAGAACAAGTCCAGGGTGAAACTGCCGTTGTCTTCTGAATCCACAATATTATTTAAGTTCAGATTTCCCAGAGAAACTGCTAAATTGCTTGCTGTGGGTGCTTCTACAGCATTTCCTGAAGCATTATCCCCTCTATCGCTACTAGCCGCACCAGTATTTCCTTCTGTCCAGAGATCATTGTGGATAATATCAACTTTGTTTACTAGGGAGAAATTACTATAGGTTTTACTGTTAAATTCAACTGAATTTAAGGTGATGTCCTTTGTCCAAGTTGTCTTATCGGTTGTAGAATAGTTGGTTTTGAAAGTGAATGCTTGAGCAGAGGTCGCGTAAACACCTGTTAAAGCTAAGGTTGAGATTAAAGTGGTGAAGAATCTGGTTTTCATTGGGAACTCCTGTGTGTGAATGTCCTACTGGCTGCTTTTACCCTGAACTGATAACTCGGTTGTCCTGGGTGTCTCCTTCGAGGGTGACATCTCAGCAACCAGAGTGATTCATACAAGCTGTTATTACTACAATAGCAAACCCTATTACTTTGTCACCAGTTTCCTGAAAAATTCTTGTAAGTTTTACAAAACTTTTATAGTTCTAAGCTGTTATTTAAAGAATTGACCAAATTTCCATATATAGCGGGTACAGCTTTTGCGGATTTATCAAAAAGGGGGTTGAGTTAGCGGATTATTTTATTGTTAATATTAGAGCGTTTAAGCATCCGTAAGATCACAGATTTTTTATAAAAATTCAACAATATGACACCAGAAAACAGTGAGTATGATCTAAAATCAGGAATATCAGCAATAATTGCCCGTACATCACGCTTCTGTTGTATCTCCTCAAAAATACGGAATTTCAATCTCAAACCCAGGCAGAACACCTTATAAATGTATGAATCAAATTATCATTTTTGACTTTGACGGAACTTTAGCAGATACCTTGGACGCGGTGGTGAGAATTACCAATCGCTTATCTGGGGAATTTGGCTATTTACCAACTAACCCGGAAACACTCGCTCAAATTCAAAATTTAAGCTCTTGGCAGATTATTCAAAAATCGGGGATTTCCCTATTTAAAATGCCTTTTTTACTGAAGCGAGTGATTTCTGAATTAAATCAGGATTTACAACTGATTCATTTATTTCCCTCAATTCCAGAGATTCTGCAACAATTGCAAGAACAAAATTATCCTCTTTATATTATTACCTCTAATTCCAAGATAAATGTAAACACAATCCTATGCCGTTATGATTTAGTAGACAGTTTCATAAATATCTATTCTGGAATTAGTCTATTTGGGAAAGATAAAATTATTGATCAGTTATTAGCTCAGGAAAAAATAGAACCCCAACACGCTATTTATATTGGAGATGAAACTAGAGATATTAATGCAGCTAAACAATCTAAAATTAAAAGTATAGCCGTCAGTTGGGGATATAATTCTGCCGAAATTTTAGCGCAACATCACCCCGATGCTTTAATTACTCATCCTTCAGAACTTATTGCTGCTATTGAGAACCTATCAGTGGGTAAAATTGTTTTTGAGACATAAAGTGTAAAATTCTGTTAACGTTTCAATTAGGTTTCTTCCCGATTGAGTGCTACTAAAACGGCTTGCTGACTTACATTTTTGTACACCGTTTCTAAATATTGCATGACAATATCGGTGGCGGATGAAGCCGAATGATTGTTATAAGTTACGGTGATTGGTGCTAAGGGAATAGCACCTAAAACATCCAGCACCGTTTCACTACTTGGCGGTGGCGTAATCACGACTAAAGCAGAATCTAGCTGTTCAGAGTAATTCCAAAATAAATCGAGTTTGGGAGAATTAGAGTGCGATTTTACTGTTATTTCTTCTGCGGTTGCAGCATTAATTTCATCTTCACTTTGACCTCGCAATTGGCGTAAAGTCTTAATAATTTGTTCCTGTGTTCTCCCTCGGAGTTGAAATAAAACGAAAGGATCTTCACTGAAGCGATCGCCTAACATATAATAAACCGCACCAATATGTTTACAGGGGTTCACTTTGTCTGGACAACTGCATTCAGAATGAACATTATCCAAGGAAAAGGGAAACAATCTTAACCCATTAGCTGCAAATACATCCTCAATATCCTGTGGCATTTCTCCTGCTAATAATTTAGCACTAAAAATTGCCCGTTGTGATAGAGTTGCGATAATATAATCCCATTCTTCATCACTAAAGATATCTAACCAAAAGGAAACCGTGTAAGGTTCCGGTTGCGTTCCCTGAACCTGAGCTAAAACTTTTTGCTCTTTAAATTCAATATTTAAAACATTCCCTTGTCTCGCATAATTTCTGGCTCGTTCTAACCGTTTTTTAAACCGATATTTATCTAATAAATCTAACCATTGTTGTGACCACCATTCCTGACTCATTTTATCCTCCTTTGTAATTGACTTAAATTAAGAATAAGATGCGCTGAAGCGCTACAACGGTATTTCTTCATCAATAATAGAATTACGATCTAATATTAATAGATTTCTGAGTTGATCGGTATCTAAAGCTGTTAACCAATCTTCTCCCGCACTTACTACTTGTTCTGCTAAGGCTTTTTTACTTTCAATTAAATCATGAATTTTTTCTTCTAACGTTCCAGTACAAACAAATTTATGCACTTGTACATTCCGAGTTTGACCAATTCTAAATACTCGATCTGTGGCTTGATTTTCAACGGCTGGGTTCCACCATCGGTCAAAATGAAAAACATGATTCGCACGGGTTAAATTTAAACCGACTCCTCCTGCTTTTAATGATAATATCATAATCGGTGGAGCTTGCGGATCATTTTGAAAGCGATCAATCATTTCTTCTCGTTTGTTTTTTGAGGTACTCCCATATAGAAATAATATTTCTCGTTGAAAATGATTTTCTAAATAGGGTTGTAATACTTTTCCCCATTCTGCAAATTGAGTAAAAATTAAAGCGCGATCACCTTCTGCTAAAACCTCCTCTAGCATTTCTGTCAAACGTTGTAATTTTCCTGAATATTGGGTTTTAATTAATTCTGATTTTTTACTATTTTTAACTTTAGCTTCGATTAAAACTGGATGATTACAAACCTGTTTTAGTTTCACTAATAAAGCTAAAATCATTCCTCGGCGTTGAATTCCTTCCGCATCATCAATTTTTGCTAAGGAGTCATCCACAATTTTTTGATATAGGGTTGCTTGTTCAGTTGTCAATAGACAAAATACTGTATTTTCCTGTTTTTCAGGTAAATCTTGTATAATATCCTTATCCGTTTTAAGACGACGTAAAATAAAAGGTTGAACCAGCGATCGCAAAATCTTTAAAGAGTCCGTATCCCCATATTTTTCAATGGGAATAGCAAACCGCCGTTGAAAAAACAATCGTTGTCCTAAATACCCTGGGTTCAAAAAATCCATAATTGACCACAATTCCGATAGGCGATTTTCTACCGGAGTTCCTGTTAACGCTATTTTAAAATATGCGTTAATATTTTTAATAGTTTTTGATTGTTTAGCATCGGGATTTTTAATATTTTGGGCTTCATCTAATACCAATCCTTGCCAAGTTACTCCCTGCAATTCTTTCTCATCTCTGAACGTTAATGGATAACTGGTAATCACTAAATTTTTATCTTGAATTATTTTAGCAAAATTTTTACCTTTTGCACGTTTGTCGCCATGATGAACCATTACTTTTAGAGTCGGACTAAAGCGTTTAACTTCCCGTTCCCAATTTCCTAAAACCGAAGTTGGACAAACTAATAATACAGGATTTTCTAAATTATTTTGTTCTTTTAAATGCAGTAAAAATGCAATAAATTCTATGGTTTTTCCTAATCCCATATCATCAGCTAAACACGCACCTAAACCCCATTGTTCTAGGAAGGATAACCAGCCTGCACCCCTAGCTTGATAGGGTCGTAATTCTCCTTTAAAATGTTTAGGATTTGGAATGGGTTCTAAACTGCGATTATTGGTTAAAGCATTGAGTAATTCCTGTAATTTTCCTCCCGCTTCAAAATTAACAACGGGTAATTTTTCAATCATTTGAGTATCTCCCGTTGATAACCTTAACGCATCTTCTAAAGAAAGAGTCATTTCATCTTTTCTTTGACTGAAAAATATCTTTGCTGATCTAATATCTGATTCGCGTAATTCTACCCATTCCCCATTAATTTCTACTAACGGACTTTCTTTAGAAACTAAGCGATCAAATTCTGCTTTAGTCATCGTTTGTCCGCCAATGGATAATTGCCATTTGAAGTTTAATAGACTCTTTAAACCTAACCGTTCATTCGTTTTTAATTTAGGCGTTTCTGCTTTAATACTTAATCCTAATCGACTTGCCCAACCCTCTCGATTTGCTAAACTAGGAGGTAAAATTACTCCTAATCCACTATCAGTAAAACGCCAAGCATAACTTTTCAGAAATTCATAAGCTTGTAACGGATTTAAACTACAGCTTTGGGGACGAGTTTGTTGTAAACTGGTTTCAATCACTGGATATAATTTTGAGGCTAGTCCTAAGCCTTTTAACAGGGTTTCCTGGGGATGTTTAATCGTTCTTCCTCGATAGGGAAAGGACTCAACCGGATGACTCCAAATAATATGAGTATTGACAATAAATTCAGGATCATCAATCGCTTGTAGACAATATTCTAATTGCCAATTTGGATCATCTTCTGTGGGAGGATGTAAATGAAAAGCCGTAGAAAATAGATTTTGTTCAGATAGAGAATATTGTAAGGGAGAAGTCCAATTTTTTAAGGCTGTTTCTAAGGATTCTATTTCTGTTAATTCCCCCTGAATCATATTTTCTTCTTTCCCTAATCCCTGTAACCAAGCTTGTAGAGTTGGGGGAAGTAAAATCGCATTAGCACTGGCTTTCTTTTCGACTTCTTCAGCAACAGTTCTCACCTGTGCATCAATCATTGTTCCTAAAAAATTAATGATAATATCCTGAGCAGATAAGGGTAAATTAATGGCTAAAATATCACCTTCTATTAACTCCTGAACCATTCGACAAACCGTTGGCATTTGTTTAGCAAATCGTAATAATCGAGCTTGATCAATAGCACTATCAAGAAGGGGTTGCCATTGTGCAATAATGGTTTTATCAGATTGTTGAATTAATTGGGGTAAAAATTTAGATCTAGCTAATAAATCTAAACTCCAACGAGCAATATGTGACCAAAATCGTAAATCTTCCCCTAGATTAGATTCAGATGTTGTCACGGTACTCAAAGGCAGAGATTGTAAAAATTGAAATGCTTGTTTAGGATTAAGACAAATTCCCGTAATTTGCCAAGGATAAAGATAGCATTGAGACGTATTTGTTGTAGCAGAATAAATCGGAGTGAGTTCCCCAGATTCAGAAATATTCGTTGGTAACGCTATAATTTGTTGGGATGGAATATTTGATAATCCAATATTTTTTAACAAGGGTTGAGTCAATAATTCTGTATCATTTAAAGCAAAAGGATAGGGAAAAATTGGTTCTGAATAAAAGGACTCCGACGTGACTCGTCGCCAGGTTTCTCCCCAAAGGAAAAAAGACCCCTTCGACGTCATGCACCAACTTCCATGTAAAATTGCCATATTGATATGATAAAATTGTAACTGGAAAAATATTTTGGGTTTTCTTGCGTTAACCCAACCGACGAGAAAGGACTGGAAAAATAGCCTTAGTGGTAAACCATTAACATCAAGCCTTAAATAATTTTAGTTGAAATATACCTAAAAAATATGAAAGCATCGGAAACTAAACTACAAAAAATCCTAGAAGGAACCCAACAATATCTCGTTCCCCTATTTCAACGTTTCTATAGCTGGGAACGTCAAGAATGGGAGAATTTATGGGACGATCTAATAGATTTGACAGAACAGGAAACAATAAGACCTCATTTTATGGGTTCTATTGTTACCCTACAAACTGTTTCTGTCCCGGAAGGAGTGTCTAAATATTTATTAATTGATGGACAACAAAGACTGACAACTATTTTAATTTTATTGGCTGTTGTTCGGGATCATGCCAAACAACAACAAATACATAAAATAGCAGAAAAAATCAATAATACTATTCTAATTAATCCTTATGAAATAGGATTAGAAAAATATAAGCTACAACCTACTCAGGCAGATCGTTGCAATTTTCATCACATTATTGATCAAGGTTTTCCTAATTCTGATAAATCTTTAATTAATGAGTGCTATCGCTTCTTTGATAAAAAATTACGTCAGAGAGAAATTGAATTAAGTTTAATTACAACAGTGATTATTAGTGGTCTTTCCTTAGTTAGTATTGTTTTAGATCCAGACGAAAATCCGCACCTGGTTTTTGAAAGTTTGAATGCGAAAGGAAAAGCTTTAAGTGAAGCTGATTTAATTAGAAACTACTTCTTTATGAAAATTCATGTGGAACAACAGGCGGCAATTTATGCTCAGTATTGGGAACCCATGCAAGTCGCTTTAGGCGATAATTTGACTGAATTTATCCGTCATTATTTAATGAAAGAGGGTCGAGAAGTTAAAAAAGATCAAGTTTATTTGACATTAAAGGATAAGGTTAATGCTAAAAATGCTTTAGAATCTTTAGAAGATTTAGCTAATTTTGCCAACTACTATAATAAATTGATTGAGCCAAATAAGGAAATCAACAAAGCTATTAGTAATTTTCTGATGCGAATAAAAAGACTAGAATTAACTACGGTCTATCCATTTTTACTAAATTGTTACGATGATTACAGCCACGATAAATTTGCTGCTGATGAATTTGTAGAAATCTTAAAGATTCTGGAAAACTTTATTATTCGTCGTTTTGTTTGTAACTTTCCTACCAACTCCCTCAACAAAATGTTTCCTTCTCTATACAGTCAAATTAAACAAAAAATCGACAAAAACTTTATGGATGGGTTAAAAGAAATTCTTGCTAACAAAAACTATCCCAGTGATGATAAGTTTAAATTGATGTTAAAAGAAGTGGAACTGTATGCGACTAGGGTTAAGGCAGAAAAAGCCAAACTAATTTTAGAATCAATCGAACAATCATTCTGTCATAAAGAAGGGGTATCTTTCGATAATCTTTCAATCGAACACATTATGCCTCAAAAGCTCAACAAAGATTGGGAAAAATCTTTAGGCGAAGATTGGGAAACAACTCACCAACTGTTGCTGCATACCCTTGGCAACTTAACTTTAACAGGATATAATCCTGAACTTTCTAATAAACCTTTTGATAAAAAACGGGACATTTTGCTAGAAAGTCATTTAGAATTAAACGAGTATTTTAAAAATAAAATCACCTGGAAGAAGGAGGATATTGAAGATCGATCAGAATCTTTAGCAGAAATCTGTCTGAAAATATGGCCTGACTTTGGGGAGGTTAAAGACAATACTGTGGCTAAAGTTAGAGGAACAAAACCCACAGTATTGTCTGTACTTAACAAAAAATATCCCGTTAAAACTTGGCGCGATGTATTAGAAACAACCCTAAACGTTGTTGCTGACTTAGATGAAGATAAGTTTCAGGAACTTATTATAGACTATCCTCGTTTAGTAAATTGGAATCATCAAAATTTTAGATACACCAGAGAACTAAAAAATGGGGCTTTTATTGAAGTTAACTTATGTGCGGAAGATATTAATTCATTTTGCTTAAAAGCCATTGAAAGAGCCGGATTAAGTTCCGAAGATTGGCAAATTGAAACTATTTAAAAGTATTTCAAAAATTGTAAGAAATTCAGTTTTTATGAAAAAATTTCTGAATGGTAACTCCGGTAATGATACCCTGAATGCCTTGGGTGGTAGTGACATTCTCAATAGTGGTTCTGGTAATGATACCATTTCCAAAAATTCATGCTACAATAGCTTAATTAAGAAATCAATATAAAATCAATATGAAAGTTAACTATCAAGAAAGAAACGCCATGATTACCGTAAACATAGATGAGATTCAACAAAACTTATCGGAATTTATTAAACTGATTCAAGAAGGTAACAGCTTAATTATTACCCAAGCTGATCAACCTATTGCTGAAATTAAACCTATAGCCACAAATAAACCCAAAAAAGAACCTCGTCCTATCGGTTTATGTGAAGGTGAATTTGTTGTACCTGATGATTTTAATGATCCCCTTCCTGAAGAAATTATTAACCTTTTTGAAAATCCATGAAAATACTCTTAGATACTCATATATTTCTCTGGTTTATTACTAATAATAAACGATTGTCTGGAAAATATTATGATGCTATTAGTAATCGAGATAACGAAATTTATCTCAGTGTAGTTTCTGTTTGGGAAACGACGATTAAATATCAATTAGGAAAATTACCTTTACCAGAATCCCCTGAAATTTACCTTCCCAAACAGCGTGAAAGACATCTGATTTCTAGTTTATCTATTGATGAAACTACGATTACTCAATTAGCAAAATTACCTCCTTTACATAATGATCCGTTTGATCGTCTTTTGCTTTGTCAATCTTTAGAGCATGATTTAATCATTATAACAGAAGATAAGGCAATTATTTCTTATCCAATGGCTAACATTTTTTAAATTAACGTGAGTTCGATGGCTAAAAGTTAGTTAAGCTAAGTAGATGATTTCAATGCTTAAGCCGATAGCAGAAGCTATCAATCGCTAAGTTTCTAGGCTTGAGCTTTTTTTTAAAATTTCTTGAGATCTAATAATTAATTAGAAATAGTAAACAGGTTCTATAAGAATTTTAAATTTAATAAGCACTCACCCACTCTCCTACTGAGATGCGATCGCTCACCCACTCTCCTGTTGAGATGCGATCGCAACCCATCGAACTCACGTTAAGAAGAGTTTTTAGAAGTATTTCATGATCTAGTTTTTAGATCAAGTGATTGAATTTAATGTGTTTTGGAGAACTAATTTTAAGCATTCGCTCTGGACAATCATGAATAGCAGTGTTAGTCCGTGATGGTTTCTTAGGAACACGAATATCCTTAATACTAATAAAACGATACTTATAACCTTTAAGAAAATTTCGATTATTCCAAAATACCTGACCTATTTCCCGACAATAAGCAACAAAACACTGTGCTCCTTTAAGCTGTTGGATGATTATAGTATTATCTGCTTTACCCGCTTTCATCTCAATACAGAGAATGACTTTTTTCTTGTCAGTATTAGCAATAATAACAAAATCTGCACGCTTACATTCATCCTTCTTTCCTTGAAAAACTTTGTCAGGTGAGCTAAAAGTATCTGCTTTGATAATAATGACCTCATCATCATTAGGCATTTCATGAATTGTTACCGAATAGTTTGCAGGTGGAGGTTCTCTGAGTATAACTATCTTTTTGTTGTAGTCATCTTTTTCTAATGCTACCGTAGCGGTTTCTTTGATCATCTCTTTGAGAATAGCAATATCAGACATTACTCCGCACCCCAAACAATTGCTTCTTGAATTCGGTTCATGGTTTCAATTGTTGGATCAAAACTTCGAGCTTCAATCCCAAGTTCTGGGTTAATATCTGCGGGTGTTAGAGTTTGGCATTTTGTTTTTTTATGACTCCCTTCTAGTTTGATGAGTGCTGCTTCTGCAATATAAACTTTTAGTTTATCATAAGAAATGAGTTCTTCGGGTCGATAACCTTCTTGTTCAGCAATTGCTTTGAGATGAGGTTTATCATGGTTAAGCATAATTAAGGTATTCAATTCTTTAACAATATAATCACTGTGAGTTGTGATAAAAACCTTAATTCCAAGATTAACTAATCGAGCGAAAATTCGAGCAACACGGCGCTGATTTTCGGGGTGTAAATTAAGTTCGGGTTCGTCTATCATCAGTAAATCACCCTGTTGCGCTTCATGTCGCAGGTAAAAACCAATATCTAATAGAGAACGCACAGCACTAGAACTTTCATCCATTGAAAGTTTAATTCGTTTACCCTTGGGTACATAGTAAAGTTCGTCGTTTTGGGTAACGGTATACTCACCCCCAATAATATTAGCAAAATCGACTAATATATCTGGGTAATTCTCGGCAATAAAACTACTTTTTTTGACAAGTGTTTCAAGTTGTTGAATAAAATCTACATTTTTCTTAATTGGTAGGGCGTAATCGTCATAAACTTTGAATAAAAGCTCCATTGGATTGATATTCTTACCCATTTCTTCAAGCAAGCGATTCCGGGCAAAATTTAACTCTTTACGAAAAATAGCAACACCTGTTCGCTCTGCACTAGCAATGAAAGGACGAGGAAAAAGCGGAGAAAAAATAATATCTTTCAGAGCATCAGCAATAGTACGTTTCACAATATCAATCGGAATTTTTATATTTTCTTTCTCAACTAATAGAGTAACAATTAATTTTGTGCTATCTTCAGTTTTAATAATTGAAAATATTTCGGTATTTGTAGATCCGATGGTTAGTTCAAATCTGTCTATTAACCTAATATTATTGGTATTGAGTTCTACTTGAAACTCTGTTTTTCTAAAACGTTCAGTTGATGTTGCAAAAATCTTAGGTAATTGTTGAGTATATTCTTGACAAGCTTTAATAATAATCTGCTCAGACTGTTTAACATATTCTTGTATATCAAGATGAATGACCCCATCAGCGAGGAGTTGATCAATTTTGTCATCACTGATTTCAATCGAAAACATCCGTTGCCAAATAGACAAAAAGCCAAATAACGCATAAGTGGCATAGGTCTTGCCCGTATTATTACAGCCACATAAGATTGTTAGGTCGCCCAAAGTGAATTCAGCTTGTTTTAAAACCCCAAGATTTTTGACTTTAATTTTCATGATTGTATTGTTGATTATTGAAGGCGATCGCCCTTACTATTCTTCTCCAAAGAATACCAATTTCCTAACACTCACCGCGAATTGAGCGATCACAGCTTAATGTTAGGCTGTCAATTCTATTCCTACTGAGATTATATTCTGTTAATGTTACAGGAAAAACAGGGGTCATTTTGTCAGGAGTCCTATCAAACTGATATTTGCAGAGCAGAATTATTTCATTGAGAGGGTCAGGAACTATAATGAAGAACTGAACTTAGGTTTCTAAAACACAAAGGTCAGTCAAAATCAACCTCAATCCAGAGGTCGGATGAGATTGAAGATCAGAAACCTCAGTCCAACTTTAAAACTCCCTCTCTGCTTGTAAAATCGTGACTAGAAGACTGTTAACTGTTCATGACTAAGGGTTGACTGCGAGCGTTTAAACACTCCTTACCCATGCTCATCACCGTGTTACGATGACGACAGAGAGAGAATCGACAGAAGAAGAAGGAAGATAAAATACATGGAAGAGATCATTAAGTCAATATCCTTTGATGGACGGGATATTCGACTCAAAATAGGTTTACTTGCGCCACAGGCAGGTGGAGCCGTTTTAATCGAGTCTGGAGATACATCAGTTCTAGTGACTGCGACTCGCGCCGAAGGCAGACCCGGATTAGATTTTCTACCCTTGTTGGTGGACTATGAAGAGCGACTGTACGCCGGGGGAAGAATTCCAGGGGGATTCTTACGTCGGGAAGGTCGTCCACCCGATCGCGTCACCCTAACTAGCCGTTTAATTGACCGTCCCTTACGTCCTCTAATTCCCCATTGGTTACGCGATGATATTCAGGTTGTAGCCACAACCTTGTCAATGGATGAGCAAGTACCCCCGGATGTGTTAGCGGTGACGGGTGCTTCTGTGGCAGTGATTTTGGCAAGAATTCCCTTTTTTGGGCCGATGGCTGCGGTACGGGTGGGATTAGTTGGAGATGATTTTATTATTAATCCAACTTACCGAGAAGTAAAGAATGGGGATTTGGATTTAGTCGTGGCGGGTTCCCCTGATGGCGTGGTGATGGTAGAAGCGGGTGCGAACCAACTGCCAGAACAGGATATCATCGAGGCGATCGATTTTGGTTATGAAGCAGTTTGTGATTTAATCAAGGCCCAAGAGGAATTAATGAGAGACTTGGGGATTGAATTAAAACCAGGAGAACCACCGGAAGGAAATCAGGGGTTAATCCAGTTTATCCGCGATCGTGTTACTCTCCCCGTTAAACAAGTTCTCCAACAACACGACCTGGATAAAACGGCACGGGATGCCAACTTGGATGAAATCAAGGAACGAGAAATTATTACCCCCATTGAGGCGTTACCCGAAGACGATCCGATACGGGTTGCAACAACGGAAGAGTCTAAATTGGTGAGTCAGATTTTCAAAGACATCACCAAGGAATTGATGCGTCAGCAAATTGTCCAAGATAGTGTCCGGGTTGATGGTCGCAGCTTAGATCAAGTACGTCCGGTATCCTGTAAGGTCAGTTGTTTACCGAAACGGGTACATGGGAGTGGTTTATTTAATCGGGGTTTAACTCAGGTATTGTCCATTGCCACCTTGGGAACACCGGGAGATGCTCAGGATTTGGATGATTTGCATCCCCAAGAAGAAAAACGCTATATGCACCATTACAACTTTCCCCCTTATTCCGTTGGGGAAACCAAACCCATGCGGGCACCGGGACGGCGAGAAATTGGTCATGGAGCTTTAGCAGAACGGGCCTTAGTTCCTGTATTGCCTTCTAAAGATCAGTTTCCTTATGTGATTCGGGTGGTGTCGGAAGTATTGTCTTCTAACGGTTCAACCTCAATGGGTTCGGTGTGTGGATCGACTTTGGCGTTGATGGATGCCGGGGTTCCGATTTCTAAACCCGTGAGTGGGGCGGCGATGGGATTAATTAAAGAAGGGGAAGAAATTCGGATTCTCACGGATATTCAAGGAATTGAAGACTTCCTGGGAGATATGGACTTCAAAGTGGCGGGAACGGATACAGGTGTTACCGCCCTGCAAATGGATATGAAAATTACTGGGTTGTCGATGAAAACGGTGGCGGATGCCATTTATCAAGCCAAACCTGCCCGACTGCATATCCTGGAAAAAATGTTAGAGGTGATTGGCAAACCTCGTTCTGATTTATCTCCCTACGCGCCTCGGTTGTTAACGTTAAAAATCGATCCTGATTTGATTGGTTTGGTAATTGGCCCTGGTGGGAAAACTATTAAGGGGATTACCGAAGAAACCGGGGTCAAGATTGATATTGATGATGATGGCACGGTGACAATTGCTTCAACGGATAGCGAAAATGCCGCCCGTGCCTATCAAATTATTCAAGGGATGACCCGCAAACTCAATGCCGGGGATGTGTATGTGGGCCGGATTACTCGGATTATCCCCATTGGCGCCTTTGTAGAATTACTCCCAGGTAAAGAAGGAATGATTCATATTTCCCAATTAGCAGACTACCGGGTTCCTCGTGTTGAGGATGAGGTTTCTGTGGGGGATGAGGTGATTGTTAAGGTTCGGGAGATTGACAGTAAAGGTCGGATTAATCTGACTCGTCTGAATATTCATCCCGATGAAGCTGCCGCTGCCCGTGCCGCTGGGGTGAAATAAATCAGTTATCAGTTATCAGTAGTTATAGCAAGTCTAAATCAGTTGTACAAATAGCTGGAAATCCAAATAATCGTAGGGGCGAGGCGCGCCTCGCCCCTACAGACCGAAGTTGATAATTGAGAACTATTAACTCTTTGCTCGATGTCTACTGATAACTCTTACACTGATTACTGTTTACTGATAACTGATAACTGATTACAGCAGTTGAGATTCAAAAGCTCCAATATCAATGATGTTGTTAACAATCCGGGTAAAGTTTGCCCCCCGTTGGTCAAACAGTCCGGGATCAGTATAGGGGATAGCAAAGCTGTTATTTCCTACGTTAATAGCAGGGCTGGTGATGGCTAGGGCTAGGGTGGGTGTGGTGCCGCCGTTATTTTGTAAAGAAGGATTCAGTAACGGATCAATGGGGACAGTGGCACTGCCAACAATATCATTATTAACCCCATTGACTAAACCTTGTCCTCCCGTTCCGTTTCCGATGAGGTTGTTGCCACTACTGTTGAAGGCAAATTCTATGGATGCCCCGACATCGGGGTTAAGAGGGGCGGTGTTGCTGGCAATAATAGTATTTTTCAGGTTGCTGACCCCCCCAATATTTCTGACCCCGCCACTGTTTCCGGTGGCATTATTGAAAGCAATCGTACTATTGGTAATAGTCAACTCAGCAACGGAGTTAAATATACCTCCGCCGATGGTGCCTGTATTTTTAGCAATGGTGCTGTTAATAATTTGGACTTGACCATCAATCACAATTAATCCACCGCCATTGCTACCCGTGTTATTGCTAATGGTACTGTTTTGAATGGTGAGTTTCCCAGAATTAGCGATCGCACCACCATTATTCGCTTGGTTTCCATCTAGCCAACTATCGATCAATTTAACGTTACTGGTAGATGAGGTAATATTAATCGCACCGCCTCGGCTACCTGTGGTCGTGCTAGAACTAGTGGGTATGGTTCCAGCCGGGAAGCCGTTGCTTAGTTTCAATCCCTCAAGGGTGACATTGCCTCCATTCACGTTAAAAATGTTATAGTCCCCTCCGGTATCCCGACGAATACTAAGTTGATCCGCTCCTGTCCCATCGAAGATGATATCGCTGTTGAGGGCAGGTAAAGCGCCCGTGAGGTTAATCACCCCTGAAGATGCTTGATCAACAAAGGTAATCGTATCTTCACCGGGTAAGGACTGAGCATTCAGAATGGCTTGACGTAAGGAACCTTGTACAAGGGCATAGTCTTCCGGTGCTTGACTGTTGGTATCACCCAGTTGGGTAACAGCAGTATCATTTGCTAGAATAGTGACCGTCGCGGTGTTTTCTTTGGGACTAATTTTGTAATTTCCTTCCGCCAAAGCCAAGGTCAAGGATTCCGAAGCTTCTGCCGGAATATCATCGATAGGAGTCAGAATGATATCCATACTGGATTGGTCATTGGGAAGGGTAAAGACGGCGGTAGAATCATTATTAATCGTGACGGTTTGCCCCGTTGAAGTTGTCAGGGTGTAGTCATCGGCAGTAATTTTATCAGGTGTTAGGGCGAGGTTGATAGTTAAGTCCCCATAAGTATCGGGGGCGCGACTAATCCGATAAACTCCGTTTTGGGGCTTTTCGTCTGGAACTTTTGTAGTTATAGGTTCCGTGGCCGTAGCTTCTACAGTAGTCAAAGTGAGAGTGGCTTTGTCGTCATCTTTGATAGTGACGGTACTGGTGGGGGTTGTGTCTCCGGCTACTCCGTTTTTATCAAAATTATTGAAGGATAGTCCAAAACTGCGGTCTGGTTGAACCTTGGTGTTGCCAACAATTCCCAGAGAAACGGTTTGTATGTCTTGGTTGGGAGCAAATTGAATTCTTTGTGGGGTGCTGGGTGTAAAGTCGGTATTAGCGATCGCTGTACCAGAGGTCAACACCACATCAACACTAGATGTTTGACTAATATCTCCTGAGCGACTTACTTGGACTTGACTGAACAAGCTAGTGCTGTCTCCTTCATCGACGCTGTAGTTGGCCTCGACAAAATTATAGCTTGGTGGGGAATCATCATCTTCAATGATTAGAGCAGCTTCCGGGACTGTGGTTCCGGTTTGTCCACCGTTGTCGAATTTGGAAAATGACAGGGCAACGGTTTCGGCGGATTCGGATATTTTGTCTCCTTTAATTGTAACTTGTAGAGTTTTGCTAATTTCCCCAGGTGCAAATTGTAGGGGAATTTCCGATGGGGTAAAGTCATCTCCTGGAGTTGCTCCGTTTTGGGGAACCGTATTTAAGTCCACTGTCACCGATGAGTTAACATTAAGTTTTCCTGAGCGAATTACGGTGATTTCACTGTAGGTAATATCACTGTTGTTCTCGCGTATCCGATAAATATTAGTGGTAAAATCATAAGTGGGAACGTTATCGTCGTCAACAACGAGTAACTCCGAGGTGGGATGCTGGTTTCCAACTAAATTACCTAGGGTGGGATTTAGGGATAAATTTAGGGTTCGGTTTTGATTGGGTGTTAGGTTGCCCAGAATGGTGATCGGGACAGTTTGGGTGATTTGTCCGGCGGTGAAGTTAACGGTGATTGGCCCGGGAACAAAATCTATATTGGGAATAGCGTTAGTCCCGGTGACGTTAACTGAGACGGAGGAGTCTATATTAACATCCCCAGAACGAGAAATTTCTACCAGTTGGGTAATATTACTTGAGTTACCTTCAAGGGTTTTGAATAGAGGTTCTGTGAAATCGTAGGTAGTGGGGCCATCGTCGTCGTTAATAACTAAGTTGGCTGTGGGCTGAAGGGTTCCAGCTTGTCCGGTGGGTAGAAAAGCGTCTGGCGCAAAGGATAAGATAATTGCCTCTGAAGATTCAATGTCGTTATCACCAATAATCGGGATTTGAAAAGTATTCTCAGTCTGGCCCGGGGCAAATTGGAGGACGATTTCCGTGGGTTCGACATCAACGCCGGGTGTTCCGCCATTCTGCGGGGCCGGGGCGAGGAGAATTTTGACACTTGATTGCTGGCTGGTATCAAAAGTACGGTTAACCGTGATCGTAGCGACACGAGGAACATTTGGATCACCTTCAAAGATGGAAAATTCAGGTTGACTAAAGTTATAAACCGGGGGTTTGGGTGGGAGATCTTCGCTCTGGATGCTTCCCAACGCTGTAGATTGTTGAGGATTAGCGGTATATAAAAAACCGGATTCTTTTAAGCTGATATCAATAGTTAGGGGGTTTTCTTGAAATAGATCATTGTTGATGGGAGCGATTTTCAGGGTGGCGATGGTACTATTTTCCGGGAAGGAAACGCTGCCCCCAGTGTTAGTAAAGCCGGGGTTGTCAATAACGGTATAGTTTTCCCCCAGTTGTGCTGTCCCTCCGACGGTGAAGTTCACGTTAATGGGTAGGTTTAGGGAACCACCCTCTCGTGTAAAGGTATAAACTAGGTTTTCTTGGCCGTTTTCAAGGATTGTCGCCGGAGACAAAGACAGGCTAATCTGGGATGAAGATGGCTGGAGCGGAAGAACTATAGATGGTACTGAATCTGTTGGGGGGGTAGTTCCCTGTGAACTGTTATCATTATCTTGTAAGCTGACAACAATTTTTTGGGATGTTCCCAGGGTTGCTCCAGAGGTGGGGTTGGTTAGGATTAAGTTAAAGCTTTCATTAGGTTCGGTTTGTTGATCATCAATAACGGTTAGGGGAATAGGAACTATTTTGAAAGTTTCGTAAGGTTTGAAAACGATTTCTATGGGTTGTAGGTTGACATCGCTGGCGGTAGCGGTGTCGGGTTGTAATTCTAAGGTTGCACTAACAGTATTAAACGGAGAACCCGCCCGTTGAACGTTGACGAATAGGGCTGGTGTTTCGCCTTCTTTGACTAGCAGGGACTCATTATTGGTAAACTCAATAACCGGGGTAAGACTTTCGATAGATTGAGTAAAGTTAGCTTGATTATTCAGAGTTGTAGCTTGGGTTTCTTGGATAATAATTAGTTGTTGATTACTAACTTTATCTTCAATTACGGTATCGTTTCCAACTTGAACAAACCGCAAATCAGCAAATTTCAATTTATTTGTTAACCCAATTAAATCAACTCCAATTCTAAAATCATTAATTAGATCAACTTCGCTATCTATCAGTTCTCGACCAATTACAAATACATCGGAACCCCCGCCTCCAGTGAGTTCATTCTTCCCAGTTCCACTATATAGAAGGTCGTTTCCTCTATCTCCAAATAGTTGATCATTTCCACTACTATCAAATAGGGTATCGTTGCCTTGTCCGCCATGAAGGATATCGTTACCTTCACCACCATTTAGTTGATCATCCCCAGCATTGCCATAAACAATGTCATCTCCTGATTCTCCTTCTAGGGTATCGTTGCCAATATCCCCAAACAGCAGATCATTGCCTGTACCCCCAGATAGCAAATCTTGATCTTGACCCCCGTTAAGGGTATCGTTTTCCGCTAATCCTTGTAAGGTGTCGTTTCCAGCAAATCCTAGTATTTCATCGGGTTCGGGTGTCCCAACAAGGAAATCATCACTCGCAGTACCAATAAGTTGTGTCATATCCAAAAAACCTAAATTTTATGTTGGTGATTGATTGAAAGCCGGAACCTGGTTAAACGTTAATTAGTTCTGTATTAATTGATACAGCACTACAAGTAAACCCGAATCCGGTGCATCCTATCCCTAAGTTAGTCAGTCGTATACAGAATTTTTAGCGTAAATAGAAATATCGTTGATACTAGAAAGCTTACCCAGGAATTCTGTTTTTGTTAACAAATCTCCAACGCGGAAATTACTTATGTTTAGACGTTCCGGCGGATTCTATCTTCCTGGATTTGTAACAAACTGTAAAGATTACCCCCCCAACGATTAAACTTCGTTACAAGATGGTTCATTAGGACAAAGGGCATGATACCTTCTACCCATGACGATGAAACACTGTTCTAATCAAGGGAGAAAAATCTGTGAAGTTAGAGATGGGATACTCAACAGCTTCTAATAATCAAGGCGTCGGCGCTTATGTGGCAGACTTACAACTGCACATGACGTTACAAGCTCGTAATTTAGTTCCCAACTTGACCATAGCTCGTGATTCTCGGGAGCAACTGCTACAGCAAACTCAGGCAGACTTAGAAAAATTCATTTCTCGGCAAACGCTGTAGTCCAGTTTGGCTATCAACCCTAAAAATCCAATCAGGGAAACACGGACTGTTTTTCTTCTCAGTCCCAAATTTACATAACTTGAGGAATTTCGATGACATCATTGATAGGGAGAATCTCTGATGTCAGGTTATTTCGGATTGCAATTAAATCGCAGTAATCGAAATCGTCTCGTCCTAATGTCTTCAGGGTAACTTGTTCTAGGGTATCTCCGGGTTGAACTTTATAGGAAACCCAACTATAGGATTGTCCATCTAAGGGGAATCCTGTTGATTTTTGTAACCATTTTTGATAGTTATCATCTCGATTCTTAGTGAGGCGAGATTCGGTTTGTTTGAGGGCAAATTGCCAAACTTTGTAACCCTCTAAGCTGAGGTGTACTCCATCTGTTGTTAATTCAGAACGGATATGTCCCTGAGTATTGGTAAACCGTTGATGAAAATCTAAATAGAGACTTCCTTGGTCTCGAACTTGTTGAGCTAAATTTTGATTCAGTTCTCGAATTAAAGTGTTTGGGATCGAAAAAGTTAGGGTTTCTGTGGGTAACTGAGTCGGAAAAATAGATTGAACTAAAATTTGAGTATCAGGATAATTTTGTTGGAGATAATCTAATATTTTTTGATAGTTTTTTAATATCTCTGCAACGGGAACTTGCCTTTTTAAATCATTAATTCCGGCAAGAATATAAATAGCATTAGGCTGAGTTTTAGCAAAAATATCTAGGCGTTTCAAAATTCCGCTTGTTGTATCCCCTGATATGCCTTGATTTAACCACAATCTTCCTGATGGTAATAAAGAATTAGGAAACCACATACTTAAGGAATCTCCTAATAAAATATTGAATCGATACGCACCAAAATTTTCAGAGATTTCAGCTTGAATTAAATTAGATTCCTGCTCTAATATATTCAGCCAATCTTGATAAGTCGGTTGATAAACTTCCGCAGATAAACAAGTGTAAATTTGGCTTGTATGCAGAGCAAAAAGCCGTTGTTGATACATTTCAATTCCTGATTTTGGCATCATAAAAATATCAAAAGAATAAAAGCGAGGAATGAAATAATCCCTCGCACTGAAATAGATTAAAATGAGTTTTCTGGACTCAGGTTACTCATTAATCATGGATTAATCAAGACATTTTATAAAATATCTTGACTGATTTAGTAAGTTTCAACGTGCCAACGATGTCCTTTCTTAAGTTGTTTTTGATAGTCACTCCAGTTGACATCAAATTTACCCGCAGCCGCAGACATTCCTTCATCAATACCGCCTTCCATACCTTTCAAACCACAAATATAGGTATGGGTATTATCTTTCTGAACTAACTGCCACAGTTGATCGGCATTTTCTTTAATCCGATCTTGAATGTACATTTTGCCACCATCTGGATTGTTTTGTTCACGGCTGATGGCATAGGTTAAGCGGAAGTTATCAGGAAATTCCCGTTGCAATTGTTCCAAATCTTCTTTATACAGAATATTGGCTGTGTAGGGAATTCCAAAAAATAACCAAGCTAACCCTCGGAATTTATAATCTTGATGTTGTTCTTTAAACATCCGCCACAGGAAAGATCGGAAAGGCGCAATCCCTGTACCCGTTGCCATCATAACCACAGTGGCTTCTTCGTCATCAGGAAGTAACATTTCCTTACCCACAGGCCCAGTGATGGCAACATCAGCCCCCACTTCTAAATTGCACAGATGAGTGGAACAAACGCCATAGACGGTTTCTCCGGTTTCAGGATGTTTGTATTCCAGTTGGCGAACACATAAGGAAACAGTCTGATCATCTAGTTTGTCACCATGACGAGTGGAGGCAATAGAATACAGTCTCAGCTTATGGGGTTTACCTTTATTATCGTTTCCAGGAGGGATAATCCCAATACTTTGACCTTCGAGATAGCGTAACTCTCCGCCGGAAATATCAAAGGTGACGTGACGGACAGTACCTACACCCCCTTCACCCACGAGTTCATAGTTCTCGATACATTTCCCTATATAGGGATTGTTTGGACGGTAGATATTAACGGGAATCTCCGTTTTAGCCTTGGCGTGATCATGCTTAGTTTTTTCTTCAGATGGTTGGCTCTGCTGTCCATTTCCGGGAGCCACGGTCGTTGCATCTTGAGGTTCACCTGCGGGGCGAATATTGACAATTTTTCCTCCTAATCGAGCAATACGACGCATTTCTTGATTCATGCGGTCATAAGGCACGGTGATGTTCACGATGCCACTGCGACGAATTAGAAAGTTAAGTTTGTCTGTATTTTCCCCTTGTCGCAGTCCCTCCACTTCAAAGATAAATACACGGTTGTTTGCTCCTGTCTTTGTTGCAACACCAGTTCCACTCTTGAGATACATTCGTTTCTTCTCCCTTAGAATACCGAAGCTCTTAACTAACAAAATGTGACAAATACATCACTTCAGGTTTCGTTTAACGTGCGATGGACAAAAACAGTCAAACATCCCTATCCCCTCTCACGCTGGCCCAGGGGTTGTTACTGTTGTCAATTTGCACTTTGCACTATTTTACAGCCTAGTGTTCATCGGCTAATCCCAATTGAGAAGAGGTTAGGAGATGGGGAATTGGGAACCTATGCACTCCTCCCACCCCCTACGGTTTAAAATCTAGGCAGTTTGGGGTTCTAGGAGTTGGTGTTCCTGACGTAAATAGGCTTGAATGAAAGCGTCTAATTCTCCATTCATCACATCTTGAATTGCCGTTGTTTCTTCGGCGGTGCGTAAATCCTTGACCATTTGATAGGGATGAAAGACATAGTTTCTAATTTGATTTCCCCAAGCTGCTTCTACTAAATCCCCTCGAATTTCTGCGATCGCTTTTGCCCGTTGTTCTTGGGCAATAATTAATAATTTTGCCTTCAACAATGCGAGAGCTTTTTCTTTATTTTGCAACTGAGAACGTTCTTGAGTACAACGCACGGCGATACCCGTTGGTAGGTGAACAATCCGCACGGCTGTTTCCACTTTATTAACGTTTTGCCCCCCTTTTCCTCCTGACCGAGTGGTGGTAATTTCTAAATCTTTATCAGGAATATCCAACTCAATAGAATTATCCAAAATCGGCATAATTTCCACCCCAGCAAAACTGGTTTGTCGCTTGCCATTGGCATTAAATGGAGAAATTCTAACTAAACGATGAGTGCCTTTTTCGCCTTTCAAATAACCGTAGGCATAACGACCGTCAATTTCCAAAGAAACCGATTTAATTCCGGCTTCATCCCCTTCAGAAATTTCGGTTAAATGTACTTTATACCCCTGAGCTTCTCCCCAACGGGTATACATCCGTAGCAGCATTTCTGCCCAGTCTTGAGCATCGGTGCCACCTGCTCCGGCATTAATCGTTAAAACCGCACCATGTTGATCATAAATTCCAGAAAGCAGTTGTTGCAATTCCCATTGATCAAATTCTCGGTTAAGTCGGGAAACCGTAGCTGTTGCTTCTTCTAAAAGGGAGTCATCGGTTTCTAACTCCAATAATTCCAAGATAGCTTTTGTATCTTCAATAGCTTGTCGCCAGTGTTCCTGTTGCTGCACAATTGATTTAAGATCATTTAACTGTTGAAGGGTTTGTTGTGCAGTTTTTTGTTCATCCCAAAAGTCGGGTTGGGCTGCAACTTGCTCCAAATCTTGAATTTTGGCTTGAAGTGCAGGCAGGTCAAAGATAGTCCTGAGTTTTACCCAGGCGCTCAGACAACAGTTCGATTTCTCGTTTAATTTCTAAAACATCCATTGCGATCACTAACCGTTTTTCTATACTAAAAGGTACACTTTTAATTTTAGCGGTAATTAGGAAACAAGTAACCATCAATACCTAAAATATGTCACGTCAAATTTTTACTGGAGATAGTCCTTTGCGCCAAATGCGCCCCGTTGATCGTTGGGTTGATTTATTCTGGGTTTTGGGTTTATTAGTGGCTGCACTGACCCTCTATGGACTGCATTTAGGTGGAGTCCCCTTGCGAGATTGGGATGAGGGGTTAGTAGCTCAAGTAGCGAGGGAAATTGGACGAGGACAACAGAATTGGCTCCATCCGACTCTGCATGGAATTCCCTATTTTAATAAACCTCCTTTAGTGCATTTATTAATAGCTTTTGCCTATCAAATCGGTGGTATCAATGAATGGATGGCGCGACTACCTTCGGCACTATTAACAGCGATTTCCGTTCCGATTTTATATGTTATTGGTTTAGAACTATTTCGCCATCGCACTTCAGCTATTTTTTCAGCTTTAGTTTATTTAACATTATTACCCGTTATTCGTCAAGGACGGTTAGCAATGTTAGATGGAACTGTTTTATTTTTATGGTTAGTTTTGGTTTGGTGTGTGTTACGTTCCCGACGGGATTTAAGATTTGCTTTAGGGTCGGGAATAGCCTTTGGTTTCTTGTGTTTAACCAAGGGAATTTTTTTAGGATTATTATTAGGAGCAATCGCTTTTTTCTTCCTATTTTGGGATACCCCTCGCCTATTAACAAGTCCCTATCTGTGGTTGGGTTTAGGATTTGGTTTAGTACCTGTTTGTTTCTGGTATGGAGCACAATGGATTTATTATGGACAGGGATTTATTCAAGGAAATTTAGTCAATCAGTCTTTACAAAGAGTTTTGCAACCCGTTGAGAACCATTCCGGGCCGATTTGGTATTATTTATTAGAAATTTTAAAATATGGCTGGCCCTGGCTATTATTTTTACCCCAGGGATTAAGATTAGCTTGGCAAAATCGCAACTTAAGTTGGGCTAAATTAATTATAGTTTGGACAGGGATTTATTTTGTTTCTATTTCATTAATGACAACCAAATTACCCTGGTATATCTTACCGATTTATCCAGTTTTAGCCTTAGCAGTAGGACGATATTTGGCGGAAGTCTGGAAAGAAGGAGATCGGGATATTGGACTTTGGAAATTGGGTAAAGTTGGGCGCGGCAAGTATGAACATTTTGTTAAACCAACCCCCGATCAAATCCTACCATTTTTTATTCTATTAGCGATCATTTCAGGAATTGGATACTGTTATTTTGGAGGGATGCTTTCTGGGGTTACTCCTAATTTTATTGCTCAACGAGATTTACAATTTACCTTCGGAGCTTTGACCTTAACAATGTCTTTTGTAGCGGTTTTAATTAGCCAAAAAGATAGACAATTTTTGATGGTTTTATTCTGGGGAATGTATTTATCTCTCCTGCTATTTTTTACTTCCAATTATTGGGTTTGGGAACTGAATGAAGATTTTGCAGTTAAACCTGTGGCGGCTATTATTCGGGAAGGAACACCTCCAGGACAAGAGATTTATATGGATCATCCCTTTGGTCGTCCTTCGTTGAATTTTTATAGCGATCGCCATATCCATGCTGTTGACAATATTACCCTAAAAACCAAATGGAAAACCCTAGATCAACCCTATTTCTTATTGAAAGAAAATACCCTAAAAAAATTACAATTAAACAATGTTAAAAAAATTGATCAAACTCCCGACTGGATATTAATAACCAAGAAACCTTAATCCTTAAAAATGGTAGGGGTTGGGTCTCCCAACCCTCTTGGCGCCTGGGTTGGGAGACCCAACCCCTACGGGTTTTGATCACAAATCATTTAGACTTGCAAATAGGTTTCTAATATTAAGCCAAACCTTGGGAAAGAAAACCCGCCCAATAGTAGGGACTAGCATAGGGATATTTTACCTCAGAACTATTTTTAGGGTTATCTACTTTTTGCCCTAAGTGCTCTGAAGAATTTTCTGGGGTTGACTTATTTAATGCTTGCACACTTTGATAACTTCTTAAATCAAATTGTGCTAATCTTAACGCTTCCGGGCGAGTTTTTCCCTGTTCGAGATATTGATAATATAAAATAGTAAATACCGATGTAGCTTGATCATTCACCGACCACAATGTACTAACAACATTTCTCGCCCCCGCAGATAGAAAACCTGCGGCTAAGGATAGCGGCTCATCGGTAATAGGAGTTAAAGTTAAATTAGTTTCGCAACAGGATAAAAATAAATCCGATAACTCTGGAAACCGTAAAGTAAAAATTGTGACTAAATTTAGTCCGCCATCGGCTAAAACTAATTGCGAATTTTCAGGATTATTTAAGTCTGCATTCGCATGATGACTTGAATGTAACCGTTGCACTTTTTTCGCTAATTTGATATAATTATCTCGGGTAGCTTCTCGCCTTTTAATACAATATTCTTTAGGAACTTGATAGAGTTTAACTAAACGATAACATTCAATTTCAGCACCCGTTAAATCCCCCGTTGCATTGGCGACAATTCCTAATTGATGGGGTTTGGAAACCAGATGGCGATCGCTACAATATTTTAATATTTGACAACTGGGAACGACTCTTAAACGAAAGCGATCGCTTAAATATTCCGGTAATTCTGTATTATTTTCTGACTCGGTAGAACTGCTAGAAATCGGCTCACTAAAGCCCATTTCACGAGTTTTTGCGGTTTGGGTTTCGCCACTAGGAATAATAGGATTGAGATTCAACGGTAAAGCTGCAAAGGGCATTTGATGGAGATACAAATGGGGAACAATAATTAATTCCTCTATTCCCTGTAAATGCTGATCAATTAATTGATTAATTTGCAATCTTTCGGCAATTTCGGTAAGAAAATTACCCATATTTTGCCGCCATTGGTTATCCTTATTCTGTAGCCAATTCTGATAAGGTTTTAACCAATTTTGCAATATCCAATTTTGCAGGGTTTCGTATCCTTGACCGTCGCAGGTGTGGAGGGTGAGACTGGTTTCCCACCTTACCAAAGGAGGATTAAGGGGGGGCAAAAGCCTCAACACAAACGCAAACGTCCGATCATTGGTACTATAAAAACTAACAATAGCGGTGACATCATCCTGAATTAACTGCTGAATTTCTGCTAACTGAATCACATCCACTTCTATTTGACCTGCTAATACCGGATCATGACTGCGAATTTCTTGCCAAAGCTGCTTTCTTTCCGTTTCTAATTGTTCAATTTCTGCTAAAGTTTCTGGGGAGAGTTGACCAGTTTTTGAGGGATTTTCCGACGTATCCGATGGGGGTTTTTTCTGTAACTGATTCATCTTTTGTTTCAAACTATTATATTCCGCCACCAATTCCGGGGGAACTTCCGCATTGGGATAGAGATCCTTACTGGCAAATAAATCCGCTAACTGCCGACACCGCGATCGCTCTGCGGTCAATAATGCCTGTTGATAATTCCCTAAATTAATATAACATTGAATCGCATTTGCATAAACCCCAATGGCTGCGGCTAAAATCTCTTGACGCTGTTGATCGGTTTGCGCCCGACTGCGACTATTTTCTACTGCTTTCATCGCCCATTCATAGCCCTCCACTCCCCAGTCCCAGTTCCCGATTTTAAACCCTAAATTCCCGAAATTGCGTCCTGTTATTACACAGTCCAGAGGTAATATTTTGGGTTGATGAACTATTAACGCTTGTCGATAACAATGAACAGCCTGACCATACAGGTTTTGTTGTGCTGACCCCTGAACTTCGGAGGCGAGTTGAGAATAGCAATACGCCAGATTATTATTTGTCATTGCCCATTGTTGAGGGTAGGTCTGTTGTTGATAAACTTTTAAAGCCAGTTGATAACAAGCGATGGCTGCTTTTAAATTCTCCTCGGTATTTTCTATTGCTGCTAGGTCTGAATAGGCATTCCCCAGATTATTATTTGTCGTTGCCCATTGTTGGGGGTATGTCTGTTGTTGATAAACTATTAAAGCCTGGTGATAACAAGCGATGGCTGCTTTTAAATTCTCCTTGGTGTTTTCTATTTCTGCTAGTTTTAAATAGGCATTCCCCAGATTATTATTTGTCGTTGCCCAATCTTGGGGGTATGTCTGTTGTTGATAAACTATTAAAGCCTGATGATAACAAGCGATGGCTGCTTTTAAATTCTCCTCGGTATTTTCTATTGCTGCTAGGTCTAAATAGGCATTCCCCAGATTATTAGTTGTCATTGCCCAACTTTGGGGGTATGTCTGTTGTTGATAAATAATTAAAGCCTGGTGATAACAAGTAATGGCTGCTTAAAAGGGTTAACCCAAAATTTCATTAACGTTAATTGTTATATCTGGAAAAGCACCCAAGGCTAAGGTTTGTTCGGGTTCAAATAACTGAATAAATTGATAACCGTTAGCCGTCGGAGTCCGATACATCCGAATAATATTTTGATTCAAATCTATTAACCAAACCTCCTGAATATGATTCTGACAATAGAGGGGGATTTTCACCTGTTGGTCAAACTCAATGGTTGTATCTGCCACTTCTATTAATAACAAAATATCCGACGGTTGGGGATGTTGTTCTTCATAAAAATCTGGGCGCGGTTGTAATAACACTAAATCCGGTTGAGGTTGGGATAAATCATTTAATTGAATGGGGTTTTGTACACTGATGAAAATGCGATCGCCCAAGGTTTGATAAAATAATCGATTACAGCGATTAACACAAGACGCATGCCGTTTTCCAATGGGTGACATCTTAATAATTTCTCCATTAATTAATTCCGTTTTTTCATCATTTTCAAAAACCCCTATTTCTCCCATTTTTTGATAATCTTTAACGGTAAAGCGTCGTTTTAAAACTGGGATTGACATTTCAACCTCCTTGTTGATTAACACTATTATAATCTGAAGTTAAATATTACAGAAGGGGCAAGTTGATCAAGATTATTAGTTAGATTTGTTAAATATTACAAAAGACGGGGCGGGTTTATCGAGGTTATTGGTTAGATTTGTTAAATATTGTAGAACCCGCCCCTACATTTCCTATTCCCCCGTTTTTAATCAGGGCGTTTTCATTTTCAAAAATGCGATCGCTATCTTCAAAAAAAATCATCAAATTTTCCGATCAAATTCCCTCTAATTTTTATCAGATAAGTTGGAAATATTAAGAATGAACAATTTTGATATTTATTAATAACAAAAG
>CAITND010000108.1 GCA_903893625.1 uncultured Oscillatoriales cyanobacterium | reverse complement strand
TGAATGGACGAAAGCTAAATTAGGGCCGAAATTTCCCTACGGAACATTTATCATTAATTTGACGGGATGTTTAGCGATGGGTTTCTTTTTCACCATTTCCAAAGGAATTACAGGTTATCCCAAAGAGTTAGATTTACTGATCAGAACCGGATTTTTAGGGTCTTACACCACATTTTCAACCTATGGTTTTGATACTCTAAGCCTATGGCGGAATAAACAAACCTTTGCGACCGCTTTTTATTGGGCTGGGAGTGCAATTTTGGGTTTGATAGCGGTGATGATAGGCGTTGCGATCGCCAACCTTGTTGTAGTTGTACCCTAATCAACAACGTTGAAATATAGCTGACGAAAAACAACACACTATCAATATTTTAGGTAAAAATAATGGAATTTTTGAAAGGACGTTATTCCCTGGCTGTGGCAATTGGGGCGATTTTTGGTGCATTGAGTCGTTTTTATGTTACTGAATTCGCAAAAGCGATTTTTGGAAAAGATTTTGGTTTTTATGGCACATTCTTTATTAACGTGACGGGCTGTTTGTTGATTGCTTATATTTTGACTTTAGCGATCGAGAATATTCGACAGATCTCCCCTGAATTGCGACTGATGACAACAACAGGTTTCTGTGGAGCCTATACGACCTTTTCGACCTATGGTTTAGAAACCAATAGTTTCTTAGCCAAGGGAGATACCCAGACGATGTTCCTTTATTTTTTCGGGAGTGCCGTAGTCGGTATGATTTGTGTCCAAATCGGTGTTTTATTAGCAAGAGCAAGTCTGCAAAGGACTTAAATTGTAGGGGTTTGTAGTCAAATGAGGTAGACTTTCAGTGGCTTTAATTCTGATGAATAAAGGAGTTGAGGGTTGAGGGAAAATATTTCTAAACTTCAGCATCCTGCTGTCAGAGCAGTGGTCAATAAATTATATCTAATCGGTTGCTTACTGACCATTACTTTAAGTTGCTGGCTTTATCCAATTTTGCCAGTTCGTGCGGAGCCTTTGACCCCTCCCAAAACCTGTCAAATTGGAGTTTATTTGACATCATTGCGAGATTTTAATCCCGCAGATAACTCATTTGCAGCAAATTTCTGGATCTGGAGTGTCTGTCCTTTTGAGAATATGAAACCTTTAGAAACCCTGAAGGTTTTAGATAGTAAGGAAGTTAGCAAAAATTACGACAGGTTTTCGCGTAATGAAAATCTGTCCGATCTATTTGGATCTAGTAAAAATGTCTTCTGGTCTGGACAGGAAATTGGCACAACTCTCTATTACAACTGGGACACAAATAATTATCCATTTGATCGCCATATATTGCAAATTATACTGGAGGAAACCCAGTTAGATGCGTCTAGTTTCGTTCATACCCCAGATTATTCTGGCTCCAGCTATCAGAAAGATATGAATTTGGCGGGTTGGAAAATTACAGATTTTAAGATTTCTCAAGTTAATTTTCCTTATCAAACCAGCTTTGGTAATCCGTCCATTCAAAAAGATACCAATTACCGTTCCCGCATCGTGATTTCAGTTACGATTAATCGCGAGAGCAAAGTTAGCTTCTTTAAACTTTCTTTGGGCGTTTATGCGGCGGTAGCACTGTCAATCATCACATTGCTGCTGGATGAAGATTTTGGGGATCGAATGGGTATTTTTGTCGGGACTTTGTTTGCGGTTTTAGTCAATATGCAAACAGCAACATCCGAGTTAGGAAGTAGCAATTCCGTCACCCTGATTGATTTCATTCACATCATGGCAATTATTTACATTTTCATTACAGCCAGTCTGCTAGTTTATACTCGATTTCTAAGCGAAGCAGAACAGGAACAGTTATCACGGGATTTAATGCGGCGCTTTGCTGTTCCGATCCTGTCTGGTTCATTTGTTGTTCTTAATATTGTTGTCATTGCTCACGCAGCGATCGTGGGTTAGATTAAAATGCTAATGCCGAAAAGATTACGCAATATTTTATTAGTTCCAGTTGTTGATATGCTATACTTTTGGATTAGGACTAAGGCTTTAAACAACCCATACCGATTCTATAAACTAAAATATTTATTACAAATGCTAATTCTACTTTTCTACGCTGGAAAAGACCTGTTTGCGATTAGTAGTTCCTATATTGTTGAGGTAATTCCGCGAGTGAGTTTCAGGAAAGTACATCATGTACCCGAATATGTCGCAGGTTTATTTAATTACCGAGGAGTAATTCTCCCTGTCATTGACCTGTGCCAATTAATTCAAGGAACTCCAGGGCGATCGCACCTCAGTACCCGAATTATTATTGTTAAATATCCTAATCAGAAAGGAGATCCACAATATTTAGGTCTGATGGCCGAGCGGGTGACGGAGACTCTCAATATATCAAGTACAGACATTAAAGATTCCAGCATTCGGGTTGATGAAGCACCCTACTTAAGTGGCACAATCATTGATGAAAAACGGATTATTCAATGTCTTCAGCTTGAGAAACTTTTCAGTGATGAACAACACGCTTACTTGCTGATGGGTGAAAACACTTAATTAACAGGAGTCCTATAAAAATGTTGATTTTGAAGAAAAGAAAAAATAACGATTGTCCCGCAAATCCCAATTCGTAATTCGTAATTCGTAATTCGTAATTCCCAATTCCCAATTCCTAATACCATGTTTAACAATATCACTAGCCGCCTGCTCCTGGGCTTCTCCGTTCCGATTCTGTTTCTAATTATCCTAGGCTCGATGCTGTTTTCCGGCATCGGAAACTTAGTCCAATTGCAGTTAGACTCAAAGCAAGCAGGTGATCACATCAGCAGTACAGATGCCTATGCTTACGATGTCGCCAGGATTATCGCCAGTATCCGAGGATATGCTCTTTATCCTAAAGATCCTTACTATCGTGGGACTTATGAGAAAGCCCGAGAAAGTATGCTGGCGAACAAGCAGGAATTGACAACAATTGTCGATCCGCAGGTGCGAGAAGCTATAAACGCCATGATCGAGATTGGTGATGAGTACGATAGCGTTGCAGCAGGTGTTTATACCCTAGTCGATGCCGATAAGCTGAATGAAGCCAAACAACAAATTTTAATTCCTCGGATTGCCAGACTAGCTGAAGCCAGCGATCGGACGCATACAATTCTTGAAGCTAAACTAAATGATAATTTACTCCAAGCCCAAAAAGCCAAGCAGTTTCAGACTTTGCTGATCATTTTGGGAACCCTGATCACGATCGTGGCAACCCTGGCGACGGCCTTTTTGATTGCATTACCGATCAGACGGGATCTACCCAAGGTGGTGAAAGCCGCAGAGCAGATTGCTGATGGAGATTTACAACAAACCCTTGAGGTCAGCAACGATACTACCGAAGTTGGTAAGTTGATGACCGCGTTTCACTATATGTCCAAAAAGCTTAATTCCCTGATTCTCCAGATGCAAAAGTCGGGAGTTCAGATCAGCACATCTTCAACTCAAATTGCCGCCGCCGGGAAAGAATTAGAAGCCACCGTTATCGAGCAACTGGCTTCCACCAATGAAGTCAGCGCCACCTCCCAGCAGATTGCCGCCACCTCTAAAGAACTGGTCAGAGTCATGGAGCAGGTGACACAGATGGCACAGTCCACAGCCACATCTGCCGGAGCCAGTCATAATGACCTGAATCGCATGGAAACCGTCATGCGCGAACTTTCGGGAGCCACCACCAGCATTACCAGCAAACTGGGGGTGATGAATGAAAAGGCAAATAATATTAATAGTGTGGTAACAACCATTAATAAAGTGGCTGACCAGACAAACCTGCTTTCGCTTAATGCGGCGATCGAGGCCGAAAAAGCCGGGGAATATGGGGCTGGGTTTGCGGTGGTCGCCAGGGAAATCCGTCGCTTGGCTGATCAAACCGCCGTCGCCACCTTAGAAATTGCCCAGATGATTAAGGAGATGCAATCGGCCGTTTCTTCCGGTGTGATGGAAATGGATAAATTCAGTAAATCAGTGGTTGATAGCGTTGCCGATGTCAGCAAAATTAGCGATCGCGTCACTCAAGTTATTGAACAGGTGCAAGGATTGACCCCCCGCTTCGAGCGGGTGAGTCATAGCATTGAGGAACAATCCCAGGGAGCGCAACAGATTAGTGAAGCCATGGGGCAACTAAGTCAAGCATCCCAGCAGACAGTAGACTCTTTACGAGAGACAAACAGCGCTGTAGAACGGCTTGACGAGGCAGCAAATGGATTGCGAAGAGAAATTGCTAAGTTCAAAACCGCATAGGGTTAGATATGGTATTAGATAAAATCGCCAGATTGTTAAGCCAAACCATCGGCTTAGATCCCGATATCGCCAGCCCCAATCAGATTGCCAGATCGGTCGAGACTCGTCGAGTCAGATGTAAATTACCGGATCAGTCGAGCTATTGGGCAGCGTTACAAACCTCTGCGACCGAATTGGCGGAACTGATCGAAATCCTGATTGTTCCAGAAACTTGGTTTTTCCGAGATGGTAAACCCTTTGATTACCTCAAAACTTATGTCACCTCAGAATGGCGACCGTCGCCAAACCGGAATACCCTGCAACTGCTAAGTGTGCCATCCTCTACGGGGGAAGAACCTTACTCCATGGCGATCGCCCTATTAGAAGCGGGTCTACATCCCAAACAGTTCGAGATTGATGCCATAGATATTAGCCATCGAGCGCTTGCCAAGGCAAGGCTGGGAATCTACACCAAAAATTCCTTTCGGGGCGAGGACTGGAAGCCGCGAGCGCGCTACTTTCAGCAAACGGATCAGGGTTATGAACTCTCTGAATCTATTCGTAAGCTGGTCAATTTTCAGCAGGGGAATGTTATGACCTCTCTTGCCCGCACTCAAAAGCAATACGACATTATCTTCTGTCGCAACCTATTGATATATCTGAAATCCGAAGCTTGCTCACAGGTATTAGCAGCCCTTGATCGTTTACTGATCCCCGGAGGGTTACTGTTTGTGGGAGCGTCTGAAACGGGAAAAATTGTTGCAGACCCCTATAAATCCATCCGTCAGCCCTTCACATTCGCCTATCGCAAGTCAGAAACCCCTTTCCTCCCTGTCCAACAATCTTTACCAGAGGGAACAGGGAACAGGGAACAGGGAACAGAAGGAGCAGGGGGAGCAGGGGGAGAGGAGAAGAGAGGGGAAGGAGTGCTACGCCTACCCTCGCTCGCTGACTTTGAACCGTCAACCGTCAACCGTCAACCATCAACAGTCAACCATCAACCATCCCTTAATTTACAAGCCGTGAGACAACTGGCGGATGAAGGACAACTCACAGAAGCAACCACCCTTTGTAAAATCTATCTGAGTGATCATCCCACCAGTGCGGATGCCTATGTTCTTTTAGGGGAGTTATATCAGGCTAACCAACAAAATAGACAGGCAGAACAGTCCTTTCAACGGGCTATCTACCTCGATCCCAATTCCTATCCCGCCTTAGTTCACCTAGCATTGTTGAAAGAAAATCAAGGCGATCCAGTCGGAGCCAACCTCATTCAGCAGAGAATTTCAGCCCTTGGATCACGGTTTCAGAACAGAATCTTAGAAGGGGAAACCTAATATGTTCAAAAATCAATCCATGCAGGCACGCCTGATCGTCGCCTTCATCTTTATGGGGCTTTTGGTGCTGATTGTCGCCTTGGTCGGTCTGAGCGGTAGTTCTCGGTTGAGTAAGCACATTAATACCTTAGCCAAGAATAATGTCCCTAGTATCTCGGGGCTGTGGAAAATTAACGAAGGAAAAACCCAGATTCAATCATCAGAACGGGGTTTGCTGGATATCCATCTAACTAAAGAAGGGCGACAGAATGAAATCGGTCGCATGGATAACGCTTGGAAGCAAATTCAAGAGGGATTTCATCAATACGAAGCGGCTCCTAAGTCGAACGCGGAAGAAGAGAAAGTTTATAAAGACTTTTTGACTCAGTGGGATGTGTGGAAGAAAGCCCATGATCAGTTTTTGAGACTTAATCTTCGGTTTGAGAGTCAGGGAAATGTAAATGTATTGGACAATGTAACGGGAGAATTTCAGCCCGTAGACTCTGGACTCAAGGCCCTTGAGAACCAAGTTGAGGCAAACCGTCAACCCTCTCAAGCTGTGACCAGTCTACTATTGGAGTTGTTAAAAATCAATGAGGACTTGGCATCCCAAACTGAACAAATCTCAGAACAAGATGTTTCTCAAGTCGGATTTTGGGCTTTTGTGGCAATTATAATTGGGCCGGGAACGGCTATTTTATTTGGAATTTTCTTTAGCAATACCATCGCTAAACCCCTTGGCGCAAAGATTGCCGGGGTCGTTGATATTGCTCACCGGATTTCATCGGGAGACTTAACCAGTGAAATTTCCCTGGCGGAGCAGCAAGATGAAGTCGGGCAATTACAGAATGTCTTTTACACCATGAATAAAGACCTGAATGCCCTAGTTAATCGCATTCAACGCTCAGGAAATCAAATTACCAGTTCTACCGACCGAATTACGGCTTCTGGCAAAAACTTAGAAGCAACCGTGGCAGAACAGGTGGCTTCAACCAATGAAGTCACAGCAACGGCCCATCAAATTGCCACGACATCAAAGCAATTGGTGAAAACAATGGAGCAGGTGGCCGCCATGGCTGAACAGACAACTGTAGCCGCAGGTAACAGTAAAGACAATCTCAAGCACATCGATTCGGTCATGCGCCAGTTGTTAGAAGGGACTCAGGTAATTTCTTCCAAGCTGGAAGTTATGCACCAACGGGCTAACAATATTAGCCATGTGGTTACAACCATCACGGTTGTCGCCGATCAAACAAACTTACTTTCTCTCAACGCCGCCCTCGAAGCGGAGAGAGCCGGAGAATATGGGGCAGGTTTTGCAGTTGTAGCCAGGGAGATCCGGCGATTAGCAGATCGCACCGCCGTTGCTACTTTAGAAATCGAGCAGATGATTAAGGAGATGCAATTAGCCGTATCTATTGGTGTAACGGAGATGGATAAGTTTACGAAATCCGTCGTTAACAGCGTCGAAGACGTAGACCGCATTAGCGACCAAGTGGCGGAAGTGATTCAACAGGTACAGGGATTGACACCCCGCTTTGAGCAGGTGAGTCAGAGCGTCGATGAACAATCTCAAGGAGCGCAGCAAATTAGCGAGGCGATGGAACATCTGAGTCAAGCATCTCAGCAGACGGCCGACTCGTTACGAGAAACCAGTCATGCCTTAGAACAGCTTGACGAAGCAACTCATAGCTTAAAAACAGAGATTTCACGATTTAAAGTAATAGCATAAAAATAAGGAATTAAATCATGGAAAGTTATATTAATACGGTATCTATCATACCCAAAAATTCTGACCCTCCAACTCTCAATGATTGTTGGAATAAAATTGGGGTGATGGGCGATCGCTCCTGTGGCGAACTCAAGACCGTGATCCACTGCCGAAATTGTAAGGTTTATTCGGCGGCGGGACGCAGTTTATTAGAGCGCGAGGCTCCACCCGAATATCTCCAAGAGTGGACGGATATTTTATCAGAATCTTCCACCCAGGAAACCGAAGTCGGAGAAGGCACGTTAGTTCGGGCGACAGACACCCTTTCGGTAATCATTTTTCGTCTGGGTAACGAACGATTAGCATTGCCCGTTAACATTCTCCAAGAAGTCACTCCCCTCTACACGATTCATACTGTCCCTCATCGTAGAAACTCGGTGTTTTTGGGATTAATCAATATTCGCGGTGAAACCCTGCTCTGTATTTCGATCAGAGACTTGCTGGGCTTAGAACCCGTCACCGAATCCGTAGATTTCTCAAATTCGATTAATCCACAACGGATGATTGTAGCGGGGAAAAATGAGAACAAGTGGGTTTTTCCTGTGGATGAAGTTCATGGAACCTATCGCTTCCATATCAATGAGTTCAAAGATGCTCCCGTTGTCATTTCCAAGGCATCGGAAGCTTACACCAAAGGGGTCGTTACCTGGCAAGGCAAGAAGATCAACTTTTTGGACTCCGAACTCTTATTCTACACCCTAAGTCATAAGGTTTTTTAATCATGAGTGATGATTCGATGATAGAGCTATTTCGCCAAGAGGCTCAGACGCAGGTTGCGATCTTGACTCAGGGACTCCTGATCTTAGAAACTAATTCCCAATCGGAGGAAATCTTGCAAGCCCTAATGCGAGTTGCCCATTCCATTAAAGGTGCGGCTCGGATTATTTCTCTGGATGCGGTGATTAACTTAGCCCACTGTATGGAAGATTGTTTTGTAGCCGCACAGAACAAGATTATTACCTTGGGCCCAGAGCAGATTGATGTCTTATTGCAAGCCGTTGACCTATTTCAGGCTATCAGTCAGGTTCCTGAAGCCGATATGCTTTCTTGGCTGGCTGAGAAAATCGGAGAGTTTGAGGCCTGCTGTGCTGCGATCAGAGCCATGTTGCCCCCCGATTTTAACGCTCGGGCTTCATCCTTAGTCAACGCGGATCAGAACTTGGAGATTACTCCAACTCCCCGGGAGGAGAATGGTACCTTAGAGGCAATTACCATCCCCAATGATCGGGTTGTGCGGGTGAGCGCGGAGAATTTGAATCGAATTATGGGACTGGCGGGTGAATCTCTGGTTGAAGCCAATTGGCTGCAACCCTTTGCCGATTCTTTCACGGCACTCAGATACCGCCAATTAGAGCTTTCCCGACTTCTGGAAACCCTCCATACTGCCTTAGCGAATACGGCGATTAGTCCCGAAAGCCAACAAGTTGTGGATACGGCTCGAGGGAAAGCCCAAGAATGCCGGGAAATTCTCACGGATCGATTGAGTGAACTGGAACTGTATGCCCGTCGCACCACTAACTTGAGCGATCGCCTTTACCGAGAAGTAATTGCCTCCCATATGCGTCCCTTTGTGGATGGCGTACAGGGACTTCCGCGCATGGTTCGTGACCTCTCCCGACAATTAGATAAACAGGTGAAGTTCCAGATTGTCGGTCAGTCCACCCTTGTTGATCGAGATATTCTCAAAAAACTAGAAGCTCCCCTGACTCACATGATCCGCAATGCCGTTGATCATGGGATTGAATCCCCAGAAGCTCGTCAGGCATCAGGGAAGCCAGTTGAGGGAACAATTCGCCTGGAAGCGTTTCATCGCGGTGGAATGCTGGCTATTACTGTTTCTGATGATGGTAAAGGCATCGATCCCGATTTCATTCGTCAACATATTGTTGATCGCAATTTAGCTTCATCGGAGACGGCGATGCAACTGACGGAAGCTGAAATCATTGAATTTCTGTTTCTCTCTGGATTTTCTACCACTAACCAGGTGACGGAAATTTCCGGGCGAGGGGTGGGATTAGATATTGCCAAGAGCATGGTGCAAGAGGTGGGTGGCACAATCCGTGCTGTATCCCAATTGGGGAATGGAACCAGTTTCCACTTTCAGCTTCCGCTTACGCTGTCGGTGGTGAGGACGCTGATTGTTAAAATTTCTGATGAACCCTACGCCTTTCCTTTGGCACGGGTGGATCGAATTGTCAAACTCGACAAGTCTGATATTTATGTTGTCGAAGGTCGCCAATATTTTACCAAGGATGGTCAAAATATTGGGTTAATCGCCGCCCACGATATTTTAGATTTGCCAGAAACACTCCCCGATTCCGATGCGCTTTGTGTGGTTGTGATTAGCGACCAATCTAACGCTTATGGTCTTTTTGTAGATGAGTTTCTCGGCGAACGAGATTTGGTGGTGCGTCCCCTTGACCCCCGTTTGGGTAAGGTTCGGGATATTAGTGCCTCTGCTTTGATGGATGATGGCTCCCCGGTTTTAATTTTAGATGTGTCGGATTTAGTCCGAACAATTGACAATATGCTCAACAG
The DNA here is from genome assembly GCA_903893625.1 of uncultured Oscillatoriales cyanobacterium. GTDB lineage: Bacteria > Cyanobacteriota > Cyanobacteriia > Cyanobacteriales > Microcoleaceae > Planktothrix. The sequence continues at coordinate 4,383 of CAITND010000108.1, read as the reverse complement.
TGGTCAATTAAGACCTGTTGATGTTAATAAAGCCAAAGCTAAAGCCAAAAAGGGCGACGATCATAAACGTATTTTAGTTGTGGATGATTCGATTACGGTGCGAGAAATGACCCGGAAATTGTTACAAAATCGTGGCTATGATGTCGATGTTGCCGTGAATGGTATGGATGCTTGGACGGCTATTCGCAGCAATCATTATGATTTGATTGTCAGCGATATTGATATGCCTCGGATGAACGGAATTGAATTGGTGAAGCAAATCAAAGAACATCCTAAATTTCAGGTTATTCCTGTGATTATTGTTTCCTATCGCGATCGCGAGGATGACCGGATTCAAGGCATGGAAGCCGGGGCAAATTATTACCTGACCAAAAGCAGCTTTCACGATGATACATTAATCAATGCGATCATTGATCTGATTGGAAGATAAAAGGCTGAATTCCCCATTCGTAATTCGTAATTCCCCATTCCCTGTTCCCTGTTCCCTATTACAAATATGAGAATTGCAATCGTCAACGATATGGCTATGGCTGTAGAAGCTCTTAAACGAGTGCTTTTAACTGTTCCCAATTACCAAGTTGTCTGGATTGCACGAGATGGTAAAGAAGCCGTTGACCGTTGTGCAAAAGATACTCCTGACTTGATTTTGATGGATTTGTTTATGCCTATTATGGACGGTGTGGAAGCGACTCGCCAGATTATGCAACAGAGTCCCTGCGCCATCTTGATCGTGACGGCAAGCGTGGGAAATAATGCCGGAAAAGTGTTTGAGGCGATGGGATATGGGGCGCGCGATGCGGTGGACACTCCGATCTTAGGAACTCAGGAAAGCTCAAATTCTCACCAACCCTTACTTGCCAAAATCGTTACCCTCAGCAAGCTGATTGGCAAATCATCGACCCCCTCCACGCCTCCACTCCCAACCTCAAAACCGACTTCATTCTCCAAATCATCTACCCCACTTCCTCGCCTTGTGACTATTGGCTCCTCCACAGGTGGCCCAAAAGCTTTAGCAACGATTCTCTCCCGACTTCCAGCTAATTTTGGCGCGGCGATTGCCATTGTGCAGCACGTCGATCAGCAGTTTTCTGCGGGTTTGGTAGATTGGCTGAATCAACAAACCCCTCTAACAGTGCGATTAGCGAATATTGGCGATCGCTTAGAAAAGGGTATTGTTCACATTGCCGGGACTAACGATCATCTTAGTATCCGTTCTGACCTCACATTATATTACACAAAAGAGCCTATTAACTATCCCTATCGACCCTCAGTGGATGTTTTTTTTAAGAGTCTTGCCCAACACTGGCATCATAAAGAAATTGCTGTATTACTTACAGGGATGGGACAAGATGGCGCTGATGGACTCAAGGTTTTGCGTGAGACTGGATGGCACACGATCGCTCAGGATGAAAAAAGTTCTATTGTCTATGGTATGCCTAAAGCGGCAGTTCAGTTAAATGCTGCCATTGAAGTTCTGCCTCCTGAAGCGATCGCTAATACTTTAATTCAGCGAATTAATAATGGTAGTTAGTTAGATTGAGGTTAACTAAAATCAACAATTAGTAAAGATTTAAAGGGCAATATAATGGTAATTTATAATTAAATTCAGTCCTAAACGGGCAAAATATCCATCTGATATCACCTAACAATACTACGGAAGACGGATGAACAAGAAAAAATTAATTGATGCTGTAGAGAAGCTGTCAAAGGAAGCCCATCGCAGTCCAGAAGAACAGTTTTTTATTAGAATGCTAAAACAGGTTTGGGAAATTGACTGGTCTGTTCCTCCATCTGATGTCTGGCGTAATTTGATCGCACGGAATCAAGACTATTTCTTTAAGCAAAATTAGGCGAGAGCTTGACGATCGCAGACAGTCTGATGCATGACTTAAATAGAGAAAGTACAGAAACATGGAAAGCACAGAAACATGAATAGATTTTTTAAAAGTTTAGAGAATTTTGTAGAACGATGTCTTTGGGCGCTAAGATTTATAATACTGGTTCCAGTTGTCTTTAGTATCCTGAGTGTGTTTATGTTGTTTATCTTGGGAAGTATCGAGATTTTAGGAAGTTTAGGAATACTTCTACATATCAATGAAGACCCAGAAAAAATGCTCCCTGAGATCATGACAGGTATTATCGGGGGAATAGATATTTACTTGATTGGCATTGTGATGATCTTGTTTGCTTACGGAATTTATGAGCTATTTATCTCTAAAATTGATGTAGGAAGACAAGAAGAAACAGAGGTTCAACTTCTAACAATTACTTCCCTCGATCAACTCAAAGACAAAATTCTGAAAGTGATCGTTATGGTCATGGTTGTAGGATTTTTTAAACGATTAATTGAGTTAGAAGTTAAAACCTCCCTCGATATTCTTTTTCTGGCTATATCAATCTTACTAATTGCGGGTAGTGCCTACTTGATGAAATCGAGTTCTAACCAGCATTAGTAATGACGATTTTGGGATTTAAGGATTGTTTCATGCCAGGGGATAATTCCTATTAAAATAGATGCCCAACAATTGAGGAAAATTATGACTTTAGATTGGCGACTCCAACCCGGATATTTAAACGAAGGTTGCTCTGATTTTGAATCTGTACACATTTTGCTGGGATATTTCATCGCAAATCGTCATTCACCAACCCCCTTACCGAATAAGTCTCTGCTCACGGAAAATGAAATCTTTGAATGGGGAAAAGGTAAACCTTTAGAAAAGGTGATTAACGGTCAGTCGGATTTTGAATTTCTGATGCAACATCCTCGGCTTTTTCGGAATGCGATCGCTATTATTGAACCTTGGGAACACGTTGGTTATAATCCATTAGGGGAGCACGTTCGAGCCTCTCTAAATGTTGCCTATATTGCTCAAACAATTGCGGACTGTGACTCAATTTTGTTTCCTTTGTGGTCGTCAGGATTACTCGATCCTGAAACAATTATTCCGGTGATTTCTTCAGGATTAGCGGTGGTTGTGGAAGGAGGAGATCCATCGGTGCGGGATGCTTCTACCTTTGCAGGGAGCAAATCTTCTCTCGCAGATTTACATTTATTTGTGGAAAAGTTACTGTTATCTCGAACACCGACCAGTGCACCCGCAATTTTTATTTGTTTAGGACATCAATTAGCCGCCCAAGGACACATTAATTTGATTCAAAAGGCGGTGCAACAGGTACTTAATTTAAGCCAATTAGAGAACGATTCATCAGGAAAAACCCTCAAAGCCTTGCAAAATGTTTGTCAAGAAATTGAAAGGATTGGAAATTCTCTTTCTGTTAAGAAAAAGAATGGTAATATCGTGGCTCGAAGTTGGCATGATCCTGAATTTGCTGTTGGGCCAAACGAATTTAAAGAAGTGGGCGATCGCCAGTTACATCATTACGAATCTCCTGATAGCGAAAGTTCAGGAATTCCCCAAGAATTAATTACAGTTCATGAAGTAACGGCTGATGAATTTGAAGGGGTGATTGATACTTCTATCGAATACGAACACGAACTAAATATTGCCATGTTTCACTCAGATGAAGTGAATGAAGAAGCGATTCTATTTGCAAATTGGGCCTATCGATTGCTCCATGATACGATTATTTCCCATCGCCATATTCTCGCAGGAAGTCCCCTATCTTGGCTGATGCAAATGCCTTATGCCATAGAAATTCTGTGTTCAACAGCCCATGAAGATGAAATTCTTACTGAATGTTCTGCTACCTGTATCAACTATAAAGATTTTGAAAGTAAGTTGATTCGGTGCTCCTTTACCTGTCAATTTCACCCGGAATTATTATCGGATTTAAGGTCTGTGGGTTTTCGTAAACATCCCGAATATTCTGAACTTAAAAAAGATGATGGAGCGAGGTTATTTGCTAGATTGCTCTATGCTGGGATGCAAGAGTAGGGACGGATTAATTTAAGAAATTCAAGCTATTTCGGAGCAATAATATAGATTGCAATTAGGGAAGTTTAACTAAATTTTCTAGCCCACCTACGGAGATAGATAGAAAAATTTAGTTAAACCGATCTTATTCCTTCCTGTTCCCTGATATCTATATTTAAAAGGCTTGGCTTGCAAGTAAATTATTCTACAGTTCAGTAGGTATTCCAGTTGATTTACTAGAGAATAGATCAGATAAAATTGAACCGGGGCTACGTTCCAGTTTAACTGAGACTAAATCCAGTGTTCCCGCTAATCCCAATGCTTGAGAATTATTGAGAATTGTGCTAGTTAAATTTGTGGTAATATCTTGATAGAAATCGTTAGGATTGGGATAATTTGTGAGAAAATCTTTAGCAAAGTTAGCCAGGGGAATAATATCGGGGAAGGTTCCTAAATTATCAACATGATTAATATTAATCGTTGCATCTGCAACCGTTCCCCCCTGAAC
>CAITND010000107.1 GCA_903893625.1 uncultured Oscillatoriales cyanobacterium | reverse complement strand
GAAACCTATTTAAAAAATACTTTTAACCTCACCCCCGACCAAATTATTAAACTCACAGCCACAGCTTCCGATAATCCTGTACAACCCCAAGAACCCCAGGAATTATTACCGACTTATGAAAATATTGTTAACAAATTTAAAGAAGTAACCGCCAAAGCCCAACCTCAAGATCTCGTTTATATTCACTATTCCGGTCACGGGGGACGGGCTAAAACAATTTATCAAGAGATTAAGGGGTTTGGAGCCCTAGATGAAGCCTTAGTTCCCACCGATATTGGTCAACCCAATTCCCGCTATTTACGAGATTTGGAATTAGCCAAACTTCTCGATGATATGGTGCAAAAACAGTTAGCCGTAACGGTGGTTTTTGATAGTTGTCATTCGGGAGGAGCAACGAGAGATGAAACCAAAGAGGAAGAAAATGTTGCTGCGCGGGGTTCCGATTTTATTGATATGACAGACCGACCGAAAGATAGTTTAGTTGCTCCTCCTGATGAATTTGCCCAAATTTCACGAAATATTGTTACTAATAGTCGCAGTGTTACGGTTGCTGATAGTTTATTTCCAACCCCAAACGGTTACACTTTAATTGCAGCTTGTCGGGATCATGAATTAGCTTATGAAAAGGTATTTGAAGGCACAGAACGTAACGGTGCTTTAACGTATTTCTTGTTAAAAGCTCTGCGTGAATTCGGTACAGAAATCTCCTCCCAAGAGCTATATGATCGCATTTCTCCTCTGGTTAATAATATATTTCAACGACAAACTCCATTGTTAATTGGAGAGACAGAACGTACTTTTTTTGGTACTCAAACAGTCAAGGTGAGCCGGACTGCTCCAGTGATGAAAGTAGATGTTGCCAAAAATCGAGTCCAGTTACGAATGGGTCAAGCCAGTGGGATTAAAAAAGGTGCAGAATTCGATATTTTTAAATTCGGAACTCGAAATTTTCAAGACAGCCAAAATAAAATTGCTACCGTTAAAGTTGTAGAAGTGGGAGCATCGGACTGTTGGGGAGAAGTAACGGAGCTACACAACGAATTTATACGCAGAGAACCCACTCCTAAATTAGCTGAAGGAATGATTGAAATCGGTTTTCCTGCTGTATATTTAAGCCTAGATGTAAAACAAGTTCGTGTTCTTTTACCTGACTCATTGCCTAAATTTCCAGATATCGATTTGTCATCGTTGCCAACTCAGATTAAGGACATAAAAGACACTATTGAAAATCGTTACTGGATAGAATTCTGTTCCCCGGAAGAACCAGATGAGAATGTAGATTATTTTGTTTCGTTAAATTCAGAAGGGGAATATTGGATCTTAGATGCTAACAAAGAACCAATAAAACATATTCTTTTTCCGATCAATATCGCCGATCCTAAATCAAGCGAAAAGTTGATTAATCGCTTAATCCATATAACCATATATCAAAATAATTTGAATATTGATAATGAAGATGCTTTTTCTCGATTAAATGGTAAACTTAAGGTGGAATTGGTTAAATCAGTAAAACGGCAACCTGTAGTTTTGAATGATGATGGTAAGGTTCCCGTAATAAAAGAGAAAGAAGAAAACATTACCTTTCGAGTTCATAATAAATCTCCTAATCAAACTTTAAATATCACTGCCTTGCTCTTTGCTGAGGATTTTAGTATTTCACAAATCTATCCCCAACAAGCGAACAATGAAGTGCTAGAACCCGAAAAAGAGATAATAGAAGGCCTCAAACTATCATTGGCAAAAAATTATGAGGAAGGGGTAAATGTACTAAAAGTATTTGCGACTGTGGATGCAACAAACTATCACTTGTTGGAATTGCCAGCATTAGACCAGGATTTAGAAGGGCGAAAGGCGGAGGTTGTGACTAAAGCGAGTAATGACTGGACGACGGAAAAGGTGGAATTTGTGGTGAAAAAAAGCTAGTTTTAAGTATAGCAACCGCCAAGGTTGTTAGGACAGCGAGATTGGTTCCATTTAATAACAGTTCAAAGGAATCATTAAAAATATCTCCTCCATTATGACGGTTCAAGTTCTCAGTTAATTCTCCTGTATCTAAGTCAAGTTTAAGAGCTTAAATTTAGTCTGAGTTTGTATTAACTTAAGCGGTGGGAAACTTTGAATTTCTGAGTTTACTCAAATTCGGTCAGGGCTTATGGCACAATCAATAGAGTATTAGAGGCGGTCAGGTAATTTTTATGACTAAGTTTGTTTTTATAACGGGTGGCGTTGTATCCAGTATTGGCAAAGGAATTGTTGCCGCTAGTTTAGGACGTCTGCTCAAGTCGCGGAACTATTCCGTATCCATTCTTAAGCTTGATCCCTATATTAATGTTGACCCTGGAACCATGAGTCCGTTTCAACACGGCGAAGTTTTTGTCACCCAAGATGGTGCGGAAACTGACTTAGACTTGGGACACTATGAACGTTTCACCGATACCTCTATGTCCCGTCTTAATAGTGTCACGGCTGGAGGAATTTATCAAGCGGTAATTAATAAAGAACGTCGGGGAGACTATCAAGGAGGAACCGTTCAAGTCATTCCTCATATTACCAATGAATGCAAAGAACGTATTCATCGAGTGGCAAAAAATACCAATCCAGATGTTGTGATTACCGAAGTCGGGGGAACTGTTGGCGATATTGAATCCTTACCTTTCTTAGAAGCTATTCGTCAATTTCGTAAGGATGTTGGCCGCAAAAATGTGATTTATTTGCACGTTACTTTAATTCCTTGGATTGGTGCGGCGGGGGAAATGAAAACAAAACCGACTCAACATTCGGTTAAAGAATTACGATCAATTGGGATTCAACCTGATATTTTAGTCTGTCGTTGCGATCGCCAAATTCCTTTAGGAATTAAAGAAAAAATTGCCGGATTTTGTGATGTAGAACCTGATTGTGTGATTACCTCCCAGGATGCCAATAGTATCTATGAAGTCCCCTTACTCTTAGAACAAGAAGGACTTGCCGAACAAAGCTTAAAACTGTTACAATTGGAACAACGACAACCGAATTTAACAGCATGGCAAACTTTAGTTGATCGGCTTTATCATCGAGATCTCAATACAAAACATCCCCTCCCCCACCCTAAAATTACGATTGCTATTGTGGGGAAATATGTGCAGTTAAGTGATGCCTATCTATCCGTTGTAGAAGCCCTCCGTCATGCAGCTGTTCAAGTGGGTGCAGAACTCAATTTAGAGTGGATTAACTCGGAAGATATTGAAGGAAATAATCCTGAAAATTATCTTAAAAATGTGCAAGGAATTGTCGTTCCGGGTGGATTTGGACAACGAGGAACGGACGGTAAAATTGCAGCAATTGAATATGCGCGGGAACAAAAAATTCCCTTCCTGGGATTATGTTTAGGAATGCAATGTTCAGTGATTGAATGGGCACGTCATATTGCTAGACTTGAACGAGCGCATAGTGCTGAATTTGACCCAGAAACCCCAAATCCTGTGATTAATTTATTACCTGAACAGCAGGATGTTGTAGACTTAGGAGGAACCATGCGTTTAGGCTTATATCCCTGTCGTTTACAACCGGATACTTTAGCGTTTAAACTCTATCAGCAGGAAGTGGTTTATGAACGCCATCGCCATCGTTATGAATTCAATAATGCCTATCGCACATTATTCTTAGAATCGGGCTATACCATTAGTGGGACATCCCCCGATGGTCGTTTAGTCGAAATTATTGAATTCCCCAACCATCCTTTCTTTGTGGCGACTCAATTTCACCCCGAATTTCAATCCCGACCCAATAGTCCTCACCCTCTGTTTCAAGGGTTTGTTGAAGCCACAACTCAGTTATTAAAAAAAACCCACACAGCAACGACTGAACCCACCAATGGACGATTAGACCCGACCGAGTTACGTCCCACTTCATTGTTTAATTCTCCGGCTGAAATATCCTAAAATTGTCAATTCAGTCAGAAAAAAAGACCAGGGGCATCAATTTCTAATCTCAGGGGAAATTTTCATCCCACCCTATCAATCATCATTCTATGATTAGAGGAAATGGGTGAGTGATGATTGTCCTCTGGTCTGTTGATAGAATTTATTGAGGAAGCGAGTTGAGTCCTAGTAAGGATTCACAGGTCTGAGGAGGTTTTGTGGCGTACTGGATCAAAATGAATTATGACCGAGAAACTTATCTGATTGATCTCGATAGTATTAGTGCGTTTGCATCTGGATTTAACAAACGGATTACTTTTTGGTTGCCTGCTAATGGCAAACCTATTATTATTAATTATCAAAATAATCCCCAAACCTATGAAGATATTTTAGATTATATTCAAAGAATTACCGTTCATTCCTCAACTCACTATTGGATTAAAATTATTTATGATCGACATGAATATATTATTGATTTGAATCGCCTTAATACCTTTGTTGTTGATGCTAGTAAACGCATCATGTTTTGGCTTCCCGATGGTAAAGAAGCCATTATTATTAATCCTCAAACCAATTCCGAAGCCCATTCTAAAATTTTAGATTTTATTCAGCAAAAAACAGGGTATTCTTTGCCTTAGAATTACGAATTGGGAATTACGAATTGGGAATTACGAATTGGGAATTGGGAATTACGAATTACGAATTACGAATTACGAATTACGAATTACGAATTACGAATTACGAATTGGGAAAGAAGCTAGTCGGTCAACCGTCAACAGTCAACAGTCAACAGTTAACCGTCAACATTTCTGCCACAGTTTAATGGTTGCATCCGTACTCCCACTGACGATCAAACTTTCAGAAGGACTATAGACAACCGTTCCAATGGAACCTTGATGACCTGCGAGGATGTGAATAGGCTTTAACAGGCTTCCCACCTGCAAATCTGGGCTAATTTGCCACAGCCTCAACGTTCCATCATTACTCGCACTAACTAAAATTTTGCCTTCGGTCGAGAAAGCCAAAGACTGCACAGAAGCCGAATGACCGATCAGGGTCGCTAATTCCTGACCAATTTCCAGCCACCAGAGTTTAATCGTCTTGTCTTCACTTCCAGTGGCGAGAGTCAAACCATCGGGACTAAAAGCCACTGACCAAACCGGAAAGGAATGACCCACCAAAAGCGCATAGGAATTCTGGCCATTTACACTCCATAATCCCACTGTTCCATCCCCACTGCCACTGGCTAAAAACAAACTATCAGGACTAAAAGCCAATGACCAAATCGGAAAAGAATGTGCTTTTAACGGGGGGAGAGGTTGACCCTTGGTTAAATCCCAAAACCCAATAATGCCATCAAAACTCCCCGCAGCCAGAAGTTTACCATTGGGACTAAACGCTAAAGAACAGATCGGAACCGATAACCCCAAGTCCAACACTTGATATTGAAGCGTGATCAGATTCCAAAGATGAATATTTTTGTCGCATTCAACCGCCAGTATGGGAGAATTCGGACTGAATACTAACCCATAACCGGGATATTGTCGGCAGAGGTTATCAGCCAGAATTATCGGCTCAGAAGGGGTTTCCAAGTTGTAAAGTTGCAACGTGGCATCATCACTGCGACTGGCTAAAAGTTTACCATCGTAACTCATGGCAATCACTCTGACGGCATCAGAATGAATATAGAGGGTATCACGACATTCCCAATTCAAAAGTTGAGGCTGTAGCATATTTACTATAAATCTGCATTTCTAACTTTTCATCTTAAACCCCTCTTGCTGTGTGGAAGCCTTGCCGATTTTCAATTTGGGGAAGAAAGGGTTAAAAAAGGTTAAACGTGGTATTAACGTGAAACAGGAGTTGACATCTTGAAACTGGCAGATTGGATCGGGTTCCTTTGTTTAGTCATTGCCCTCATTATTCTGTGGCAGTTTCGGCAAATTTTACTGCTTCTGTTTACCTCCGTTGTGTTGTCCATTGCGGTTAACAGTTTAGTGCGACGGATACAACGATTTGGACTGAAGCGAGGACGTGCCGTTTTGTTATCACTCACCTTAGTTGTGGTGATGGGTGCAGTGTTAATTAGTGTGGTTTTGCCTCCGTTTTTAGACCAGTTTCAAGAACTGATCAAATTGGTTCCTGTGGGGTACGATAAATTACTGATTTGGCTGAACGGTCTGGCTAAAAATCCCCCCAGTTGGCTTCCTGACCTGAATGTTGAACTGCCGAATGTCACCCAACTGGCAGCACAAGCTGGGCCTTTAGCTCAAAAGCTATTGGGAAATTTCTTTGCCTTCTTTTCTAACTCGATTGGCAACTTTTTACAGTTTCTATTAGTATTAATATTTGCCTTGATGTTATTAGCAGATCCCTCGTCCTATCGTCAGGGATTTGTGCGTTTATTTCCCTCCTTTTATCGTCATCGAGCCGATTACATTTTATCCAGATGTGAAACAACTCTATTGCAATGGATGGGAGGGATTGTCATTACCTCTACTTTTGTGGCGCTGTTGAGTGCTATCGGTCTACTAATTTTGGGAATTCCGTTTGTATTTGCCCATGCTTTATTAGCGGGAATGTTTAACTTTGTTCCTAATATTGGGCCGACAGCGAGTGTAATTTTTCCCGTTGCTGTTGCGTTATTAGATACCCCTTGGAAAGCCTTGGCAGTCATTATCCTATACGTTATTATTCAAAACTTAGAGAGCTATTGGTTTAGTCCTCTGGTCATGCAAAAACAAGTTGATTTGTTACCCGCTATTACCTTAACGGCTCAAATCTTTTTTGCAACCTTTCTGGGGGTGTTAGGCTTAGTTTTAGCCTTACCCTTAACAGTGGTTAGTAAAACTTGGATTGAAGAACTTTTACTCAATGATTTATTAGATAAATGGGGAGTAGGGGAGTAGGGGAGGCAGGGCCGTCTTTACTCTTTCTGACCCGACGCATGAAACAGCCCTGGCTGCTTCCCCCCACCCTTATCACCCCGATAAGCATTACTAATTTTTACAAAACTTTATAAAAAGTTATAATAGGTTTGTCAGCTAACGAGCATAGGAATGGTACAGGCTTTGTTTGGAAGCACTTCTTTTCAGGCTCAAAGTGGTGATCGCCTTGTCAGCAAGGTTGTTGGGACTGCGATCGCGGCTTTGTTCAAACGTTCTGAAAAAATTGAAGCCAACGTTCGGGCGGAACCTGTAGCCAAGCTTTTGCAGGGAAGCGTCGATGGTTTTGATTTCATCGGAAACGGGATGCTGATGTACAATGGCCTCCGAATTGCAGTCATGGAACTCTATCTGCAAGCGGTGTCTATTGATTTCAGTGCCATTTTTACAGGTCAAGTGAAGTTACGACAACCCACGCAAGCGAGTTTGCGGGTCGTATTAACGGAGGAAGACTTAACGGACTCTTTTAACACACCGTTTGTGGTGGAAAAACTTCAGCGCCTTCAATATCAGGGAGAACCCTTAACGTTCACAAAAACCCTGATGACGATTACTCCTGAAAAAGCCTTGAGAATTCAATCGGGAATTCTACTCGGAAATTCAGAGGAACCCATTCAAGTTGATTTTACAACTCAAGTGGAGGTACAAGACCGTCAAAAAATCCGATTTGTCGATGTTCAATATAGCGGAAATCAGGAAGAAATCAACCTCAGTCAAGCTTTAGTTAACCATGTCAATGATTTATTAGATCTTGACAAATTTGCCTTAGATGGAACGCAATTGCGGGTTGATCGACTGCGAATTCAAAACAATTCCGTGATTTTTTATGGGTCAGCCCAAATCAACCAATTTCCGAAAGGAAAGAAAAGCTAAACCGTTGTTTATTAACCGTTAAAAATTCTATCGCTGGAGGAGAGTTGTTAAAGACCATAGCTTTTGGTTTAAAGTCGGGAAAAGCAACTGTTCTTCCCGACTTTCATCTTGAAAGTATTCTCTGAAACCTGACAAGATCAATCAAAATCGATCTGGTATCTAGCTCGAAAATAACCTCTAGGAATCAATGGAATTGAAACCCCAGATCTACAGACCCATTTCGCCTTTAGTTCTTCTCATCCTCTTGATTCACTTTAGGAATATAATCTGGTCTTTCTTTATCTTCCCAACCGGGAGGACGCTTGGAATTATACCAAGCAATTGATCCAATACTGACCGCCGCAATAAATCCGACAACAAGCACTGCAATCGGAATCCATAGGGTATTACTTTCCATAAAACCGATTTTTTCCTTAATTTAATGATACCTTAACGATTATCTCATTTTGGGTTAATTAAAATATTATCATGATTTCCAGAGCGATCGCCACCTTTGGCAATGGCTTGCAAATCAGTAAACCACCTACCTAAATTCATCATCGCTATAATATTCTAATTTCCTGATCGGAGAATATTGATCATGCCTTTTTGGGTTCTCGTATTCCTGTTAGTAGGTAGCTTTAGTTTGGGGACATTACCCCTAACGGGTTGGGTTGTCCAAATCCTATTGGGAAAAAAATTATCACAATTAGGAACAGGAAATATTAGCGTTTCCGCCGCTTTTTACCAAGCCGGAAAACAGGCGGGAATTATCGCTGTTGTCCTAGAAATAGCACGAGGAATGATTCCAGTCATTGCGGCTAAAATTTTATTTCCCTATACTCCAGTTTGGCAAGTAGTGAGTTTAATTTTATTAGTCGCCGGGCGATATTTTATTGCCAAAGGTGGAGGCGTTACCAATGCAACTTGGGGAATATTAGTGTATTCTCCGATTATTGCCATCAGTAGCGGAATCACAGGATTATTAATCTGGCGATTCAGCTATTTATTATTACCCATTTCTAAATCTTCATCTCGACTTTGGGCATCCCGTTTAGGGTGTTTAAGCACGATATTTTGGGTCTGGTTTTGGCATCAAACCCCTCAATCTCCTCCTTTATCTCTTTGGGAACTAGCGGCAGTTATGGGGTTAGCAGTTGAATTAGTCATGATTAATTTATCTCAAAAAGATGATGTAGAATTGTATATGAAACAACAAATTTTTAACTTAAAAGATAAACTTAAAATTCAACAATGTGGCGAAAAAGCAACTCGATTAAGTGAGTTAAAACGGGCAGGGTTTAAAGTTCCTTTAGGATGGGTTTTACCTGCGATTAACCGTTTAGAAGATACTACTATTCCTTTTAAAAAACAAATTGACTTAATGAATTATCCCTTAATTGTCCGTTCTTCGGCTATTGGAGAAGATAGTAATCATTCTTCGGCGGCAGGACAATATAAAACCATTGGCCCCATTTATTCTCCTGCGGAATTACAACCCGCAATTATTCAATGTCGTCAATCCTATTGGACTCCTGAAGCTATTTCCTATCGTCAAAATCAACAACTTTCGGATACTGGAATTGCCGTATTAATTCAACCCTATTTAGCGAGTGAAGTCGCAGGAGTGATGTTTACTCGGAACCCCTTAGATGGCGGTTCACAAATTATGATTGAAGCCTTACCAGGCGGGGCAGAATCCGTTGTTGGGGGTCAATTTACTCCCCTTCATTTAGAAATAGAAATCAACTCTTCAATAGAGGAGTTAGAATTGCCTCCTATTCTCCCCAAAACCGTTATTTTAGAATTAGTTAAACTTGCTCAAGACCTAGAAGCTTTTTATCAAGGTTTACCCCAAGATATAGAATGGTCTTGGGATGGGTTAAAAGTCTGGATTTTGCAAAGTCGTCCCATTACCAATTTACGCCCAATATGGACACGAACCATCGCCGCAGAAGTCATTCCTGGGGTTATTCCTCCCTTAACTTGGTCAATTAATCGCCCCTTAACCTGTGGCGTTTGGGGAGAACTATTTACTTTAGTTTTAGGTAAAAAAGTTAGCCATTTAGACTTTAATCAAACCGCCACCTTATTTGCTTCCCATGCCTATTTTAACGCCACCTTATTAGGAGAAATCTTTACCTTAATGGGCTTACCAAAACAGGGGTTAGAGTTTTTAGTCCGAGGGCAAAAAATGGGAAAACCACCCATTCGTAAACTCTTCCCTTCTTTACCGGGTTTATGGCGATTAATTCAAAAAGAAAGACATTTAGAACAAGATTTTAAACGAGATTTAGAACAGTTATTTTTACCTACATTACACCAGCTAGAAACTCATTTATCCCTAGAATCTCTAACCTTAACTCAACTCTTAGAACAAGCTGAAACCATTCAAGCTTTATTAAAATCAGCCACCTATTATAATATTATTGCCCCCATTGGTTTAGCCATTCGACGGACATTATTTAAAGTCTCAGATGCTTGGATACCTACCTACACCGCACCGGAAGTTGCCTCAATGCAAGCTTTACAAACTTTAGCCGATCAAATCAGAGAAACATTAGGAGAAACTGAACCCATCACTCATCAATCTTTTAATCAAAAAATAACAGCAAATCAGCAATTTCATCAACAATTTGAAACTTGGTTACAAACCTACGGCTATTTAAGTGAAGTGGGAACCGATATTTCTATTCCAAATTGGTTAGAACAACCAGAGATATTCAAAGAAATGCTATTTAAAATCGTAAAAAATCCTAACTACCGCATGGAAAATTTAACCGTTTCTAATTTAACCCGATGGGAACAATGGCGACAAGCTCAATGTTATCAACGCACCTTAACTAAAAGCAAAATTGCAGAAATTTACGGTAAACTTTTAGCCCATTTACGATGGACAATATTAGCGATAGAATCCCAAGCCATAACCCAGGGAGTCTTAGAAAATTCGGGAGATATTTTTTATTTAGAATGGGATGAAATTAAAACTTGGATACAACAGCATATTGAAGCTGATTTTATTGCTAAAGTCCGTCAACGTCGGCAAATTTTTCAAGAAGATAGCGATCGCACTGTTCCTCCTGTTATCTATGGTAATAGATTACCGAAACCTCGATCAATAACAATTCAAAATTCTGCAATTTTACAAGGAATTCCTGCTAGTATTGGATGTGTGGAAGGCACCATAAAAATCTGCCGTAGTCTAACCCATATAATAGATCAAACAGAGGATATAATTCTCGTTGTTCCCTACACGGATGCCGGATGGTCGCCCATTCTATTAACAGCAAAAGCCATTATTTCTGAAGTCGGTGGACAACTTTCTCATGGTGCAATTATCGCGCGAGAATATGGCATCCCGGCGGTGATGAATATTCAAGGCGCTACCACCTATTTAAAAGACGGTCAACGGGTGCGAGTTGATGGTTATCAAGGAACTGTTGAAATTTTAGATAGTAAGGAATAAAAAATCTCTCGTTTCCAGTTACTTAAATTGTCGCTTCAGTTAACCCCAGAAATTTTTGTGTTTGTTCAGTAATACCAAATAGTTGATCAGCATGACAAAAGATTTCCCAGGCGCGAATTCCCATAAAACCAATTCCTGCCACCGCCAAGGGTATCGCTGCGACACCTAAAAGCTCGGCAATGGGGGGAAAAATCATACAGATTGTTAATAGAATCCCAGTAATTATACCACCAGCAATACCCGCTTTTGCCGTGGCAGTGGCAACTTTTTGAACTAACTCTGACTGGGTAATTTTACCTTCAACGTATAACAAAGAATTTTCCAAAATAGAAAATACTAACTCAATAACTGCTGCAACAATCGCCCCTTTAATTGTTACCCTAACGATTTCGGTAACTGCTGTTTTAAAGGCGGCATCTGCTAAAACTTTTTTAGCGACTGCTAATTCTTCCGCCGTCATATCTACACCACCACGAGCACGATTCACCCGAAAATATTCAAAAATCCCGTTATTCGCTTCGCTTCCGCCTCCATTGATGTGTGCTTGGATGTGACTCCAATCTTTATCTTGACAGAAATTGCGAATTGCTTCTGGGCCTTGGGCACGAATTTGGGCGGGTATAGATTCAAAGACTTTTGCTGCTTCTTGAACATTTCGGATGCCATCACGCACACCCGCCCGAGCAAATTTCAATTGTAACGCTGTTGGTAGGTTCTCAAAACGGATATTATGCGCGACTTTGAAAGCTTCTTGAGTTGCAATTACCCCAGCGCCAACCATTGAACTTGGCAGTGATTCTACCCATGCCGTTACTACAGTTGTACTTTCTTGAACTTGAACAGCAATTTGGTTAGCTAAGTTTTGGGTATCGGCAACAACTTCTTGCACCTTGGCAGTTAAAAATTCGAGGGGATTATGGTTAATTTCCATGTTGATCCGGCTTGCCTGGTTAATGATTCAATTATAGAACCAATTTGAGATTTTAGCGATCGCGTCTAGTCGGAGATCGTCTCACAGCAGTATCCTAACCGCAATAGAATACAGCCAACAATTTTGTCAGGTCATAATAAATAAAACCTAGCTAAAAAGCTAGGTTTTATTTAAAGAGTTAGCACTTAAGGTGGATTAATCCAGCATCTCTAAATCACACCCTGTCCTTTTCCTAAGCTACCTTCTACTTCCTTGACTTCATGTAATGTTTGAGCCCGACGAGCTTTGTCGGCTTCTTCTTCTTCTTTTAGATCTCCGGGAACGTCGACATACATTTCCGGTTCAACAGCATAGTTATTTAACAATCCTTCTCGATCCATTGTATATCCAGAAGTCGTATCTAAAGTGCCTTCTTCATGTTCAGGAATTTTTTTAAAATTTTCCTGTTCTCGGTCAATACGAGCGGCAACTTCCGCCGGAACAATTCCCCGATCATAAGTGGGATTTGGTTCTGCTTCTTGATAACTAATATGATGAGTTTTCTTTTCTTTTTTAGACATCATTTTTGACCTCAAAAACTTTATTGAAATGATTTAAAAAACAACTCAATATTTAGAATCGGTTTGAAACTAAAAATCATAGGGATTCTGAAACCCCTCAGAAATTCCATTGTCCTATTGATCAGTATCCACTTTAGGAACAAAGTCAGGGCGTTCTTTATCTTTCCAACCTACGGGACGTTTAGAGTTGTACCAAGCCACAGAACCAATTGTTGTGGCAGCTAAAAACCCAAAAAATAAAACCAAGGTTGCTGACAAGGGAAAATGGGGTGTATTTGTTCCCACTTCCATCATGAATAGCGTCATTTTAACCTCCTTGCTCCAGAATGTCATGGACTGAGTATATGCTTTTATTGAGTTAAATACATCCCCCTTTATATTGATTTAAACGAAAAGAATTTATTCCCTCAGATAGAGGTAAATAGATCTAATTTTAAATTATAAAATCGAAGATAAAAGAGAGGAGACAGTCAACCGTCAATCGATCTCAACAGTCAGTGAGTAGAGTCGTGGCTTAATTAATACAGCCTCAAAAATACGGGTATTGCGATATCCAGAGTGTAGAAAACTTTACCGACAAAATCCAAAAGATATCTTTATCATGTAAAATAACATCAGCGATAGATAACTCTATAAAAAGTGGCTGAAGACATTTAATAATTATTGAGGATATTCCCATGTCAGATCCGATTCAAGATAAATTATCATCTGATTTACAACAAGCACAATCTGAAGGCAAATTGCGTGCTGAACGAATTCGAGAAATTGTCAAATCTGCTGTTTCAGAAGTCGGATCAGAATTTAAAGACGGTTCTCAAGACATCCGAGGTTTAGTTAAAGAGGTGGTGGGAACCGTTTTAGAAACTGTAAAAGGAAAAGGAGAGGAAATGCAAGAAAATGTTATGGCTTCTATTGAGGGAGTCATTGACGGAATTAGTCAAAAGAAACGCCAGTCTATTGCTAAAACTCAGGCGGAAGTCAAACAACTTGAAGATCAACTCGATCAACAGGAACAAGAGTTACAAAATAATATTGATTTAGCCTTGAGTGATATTCAGGAAGTCGGAACCGATAAGTCAGAACAAATTAAATCAGCCATTGAGTCAGCCGTTAAAACCATCAAAGATAGTGAGGAAGTGGCTTTAATGCAAAAACGTTATGCTCAACTTAAAGCTCAATTGGCGATTATTAACGCTAACTTGGCGGGACGATATGGACAGCGTTATGAAGATATCAAGCATTATTTAGATGAGGCAAAATCTTGGTATGAAAAAGCTAAGGATGAACCAGAAATATATACCGAGAAAATTGATGAAAAACGTCAAGAATTTGAAGCTAAATTAGGGGAAACGGGAACAGCGATCGCCCAAAAAGAAAAACAAATCAAACAGCGTTTACGAGATTTGTGGAAATCTATTTCTGAAACTTTTACTCATCATAAGTCTTAAAATTTGAAAAAAACCGGGTTTTATTGGCAATACTTTCGCCACTTTTTGTCTCTGTTATTCTCTTGTGTACCTGTCATTCCCGCTTTCTCGGGAATGACAGGTACAGGGTTTCTTAGGCTTTATTTTAGGCCCAGTGATTTTATCCGCCATTAATGCCTTCTTGAATAGTTATTTTGTCGAGAAATATCCCCAACTAAATTAAACCTCTATCCTACGATAGTTTGATTTCGGGCATCTAAAAATTTTAACTGTTGATAGAGCATGGAAATTTTAGGAACATTGACTCCCTTGGTAATCGCTGCTTGCAAAGGATTTCCTATAATCGCTTCTAATTCTAAAGGACGATGGGCATTATAATCTAATTTCATACTGGTTAAATACGGTTTCATTTTATCAGTATGATCGAGCATTATTTTAATATGATTTTCAGGAAGATGGCGATTATAACTAGAGGCAATGGCAACCACTTCTCGCATTAATTCTTCAGCTAAAAGACGAGTTTCTGGGTTGGCCATGATTTCATCTGTTCTAGCATCTAAAATCACTGAAAGTCCATTGTAGGGAATATTCCAGACTAATTTTTTCCATCGGGATAACATTAAATCTTCACTCAGTTCCACCGGAATTTGAGCTTGTTGAAAATCCGAGGCAATCTCACGCATTCGGTCTGAAATTCCCCCAGGTTGATATTGATCTTGATATTCTCCTAACTGAACAGCACTATAATCAATATGCTGAATATGCCCTTGACCTACTTTATTAGAACAAATAAAACATAATCCCCCAAGGACTCGGTTTTGACCGACAATTTCAGCAATTTTAGGTTCAATATTCAGTCCATTTTGTAAGAGTAAAACGACTCCATCCGGTTTAACAATTGAGGGTAATAATTCCGGTAATAAATGATTGTGAGTGGTTTTTAAGGCAACGATAACAACATCACAAGCAGGCATTTGATCAACATGATTGTAGGCATAAACTTGGGGAAGGGTAAAATTTCCTTCTGGGGAGTCAATTCTTAAGCCCTGTTTTTTCACAATTTCATAATCACGATGCAGTAAAAAATGAACTTCTAGGCCTGCTTTTTGAAGTCGGGCACCATAGAAACCGCCTACAGCACCTGTACCAATAATTGCATAGCTACGACTTGCCATAATCTGAAAATGTTCTCCTAAACTTAACACAGTTTGCCATAAAAAATTGACCAATTTTCATTGATTTTTTTAGGATAACCCGAATCTATTGATCCCTTCTTAATATCATAGGCAATATATTCATCTTTCTTAAATAAAAAGGCTTTACGATAATTGATCGTGATCGCCGCATCAATTCCTTTTGTAAAATTTGATGGCCATTCTTTTCCCAGTTCCTCTTTGATTTTCTTAGGATAACCTCGATCTGTCATTTCTTTATAAATATCATACTGAATATATTCATCTCCTTTGAAAAAATAGGCTTTTCCATTATTCCATAGAACTGCCGCATCAATGCCTTGGTAAAAATGACTCGGCCATCCCAACCAATTACCACTCTTTAATTTTTGAGGATAACCCAGTTCCACTTGATTTTGATATAAATCAAAGCGGATATATTCATCCCCTTTAAAGAAAAATGCTTTGCCATTATTCCAAAGTAAACCCGCATCAATTCCTTGATAAAAGGAAACAGGAAAACTAGCTCCGATTCCCTGTTCAATTTTTTGAGGATACCCCGATTCAATACAATGATTTTCTAAATTATAACTAATATATTGATTGTCTTTGAAAAAATAAGCATTTCCATCTTTCCAAATTAAAACGGTATCTAAATCCGCCATCAAAAAAGCAGCTTTTCCCCATTCCAACCAGTTAATAATTTCTGGAGGTAAATGTTGACGTTGACGAGTTTTAGGATCAATACAAATATGTTTAGTTGAACTTTGAGCGATTAATTGATAAGAGCTATCTAATACTATTTTATATTTAATTTTGAAAGAATTTTCATTTAAGAATTCAGGAGTTAACTCAATGATCAGTTGATCTCCACAAAATATAGGAAATTTGAAATCAATAGTCGCATGAACAATTGGAATCGCAAAATCAGGATTCACAAAAAATTTTTTCAGATTAATTTCAGCCGTTGTTAGAGAAGCTTCATAGGCTTCATGACACATCGCCAGAATATTTGAAAAATAAACCACACCCGCAGCATCCGTATCTTGAAAACGAACGATTCGACTGTAGATATATGTCATTTTATTCCCTCATCTAAAATTGAAGTTGTTTAACTCCCTAATCCCATCAAAATGATCAAAGGGTGGGCATTGCCCACCAGATGAATTCTAATTCTTAATCCCTAATTTTATCATCCTTTATTTTTGATCAACATGACATCAATAATGTTATTAGCCATAGCTTCAGAAATCTCTAAGACATTAAAGAGCTTATCTAACAAAGCATCTTCTTCTTCTGTAATTTCTCCATCTGCTAAGGTAAGATCTGTCACCACAGCAAACGCAGTTTCTCGGAGTTCCTTAGGCAATTTTTTCACAGCCTCTTTTAATAAAACATCCGAGCCTTGTTCTTGTAATTGATTCAGGAGTTGATCAATCATGGATCGCATTTTTTCCCCCGAATAATCACTAAAAAGCTGCATCCGTGAGAAGGTTGTTGTAATGGCTTGGGATTCACTTCCAGTAATATAACCATCGGCTGCTACCGCAATTAATGCGATCGCAGCAAATGCTTCCGCAGAATTCAGTTGTATTGTGCTTGACATTGTTAAAACCCTCCTAACTGATTTTAAGTTAAAGCCGATTTTTCCCACGTTTATAATGACACTATCTGTCAATTTTTTCCAATCTATTTCCTAAAAACTGCTAATTCTGCCGCCAAAAAGTCAATAAATTGCCGTGCTGTCCGTCCTGAACGTCCATTATGGCGAGTAGCCCATTGTAATGCCCGAAATTGCAAATCTTCAGGACTAATCTGAATTCCGGCTTGACTGGCTAAATGTCGCACCATATTGAGATAAGTATTTTGATCAGCAGGTTCAAAAGTTAATGTTAAACCAAAGCGATCGCTAAAGGATAATTTTTCCTGTACCGTATCCCAAACATGAACTTCATCTTGATCTTTGGGTGAAGGTCGATCTTCAAAATATTCTCGGATTAAATGACGACGATTAGAGGTTGCATAAACGACTACATTTTGAGGACGTGCGGTTAAATTTCCTTCTAATACCACTTTTAATGCTTTAAAAGCATCGTCATCTTCTTCAAAGGATAAATCATCAACAAAAATAATAAATTTCTGGGGCACACCTCGCAACTGTTCCACCACCAAAGGTAAGTCGTTTAAATGGGATTTTGCTACCTCAATTAAGCGTAAACCCCGATCGCTATATTGATGCAGTAACGCTTTAATTAAAGAAGATTTACCCGAACCCCGACTCCCATATAACAAAACATTTAAAGCTGGATATCCCGCTAATAATATTTCTGTATTTTTTAATAAAATATCGCGTTGGGTTTCATATCCGACTAACTGGCTTAAATGGACTGGATCAGGATAATCAATTTTAACTAACTGGCTTTCCTGCCACCGAAATGCTTCAGCAGCAGCAAATAAACCGATGCCAAATTTGTGATAATGATTGGCTAAACTTTCTAGGGCTTCTGACCAATTTTCTAAGGTTGTTAACTGACTTCGCAAGGGCAATTCTTCAATTTTTTCTAAGGGCTTTGTTTGGAGTTGCCAAATGATCGGATTTTCTGATAACTGCGCCACTGTTCGCAGCCAAGATCCAACTTTTTCACCATTACATTGATAGAGTGTTTGGAGGATTTTTAAATCCTGTTTAGCTGCCTCAACTAAAGCCGGAGGCAATTGTTGAAATGGAATTTGTTGGGCTTGCTGAGTAAACGGATTATCTGCTCGTAAAATTTGGGTGATTAAATGTTCTTGCCAACTTTGTCGATGTTTCGCTTGGACTTTAAACCAAGTTCCATAAGCTTTTAAACAATTTAAAATACTGGCTTCACTCTGATGAAATGCTTCTAAAAGATTCAAAAATTCCTGTCCAATTTCATCATTAAAAACATCTTGATACAACAGTAAAGTTGCGACCTGACGCTGTAAAAACCTAACTTGCGAACTAATTTGGCTATTGAGAGAAGACATAGGAATAAGTTAACCATTAACTTCCTATTTTACCAAAACTTGACGGATTCAGAAACTTGGTTTCGCTAAACTTACACAGTTTTCCTGAAGAAATCACTTTATATAAATTTTTACAACGTTATATTTTAACTTTTGATACAATTTAGCATCTTCCGCAAGAAGCCCCACGTCTGACCCGTTAGGGCAGCGTGGGATGAATTGCGGTCAGGGACTATAATTGTTTAAGTGTGATGTGAAAGTATCACGCACGGTTTTGAAGGAGAGGTTAGGGGGGTAACTCCCTAATCGACTCTAGCGATATAATTAAAAAGGAGGTGATTCAAAGTGTTGAAGGCAGTGAAGGTTAGACTCTATCCAACATCAGAACAGGAATTAGCATTAGCTAAATCTTATGGCTGCGCCAGATCGCAAAAGGAATTTTGCCCTTAACGCCTGTATTCAGCACTATCAAGAAAAAAGTATTACAGCGCTGGAGTTATTCTTGACTCTCAGCCCCTAATTCTAGTCCTTCCTTTCTACATTCGGTGGATTCCTGTCACCTAAAACCTGGTTTTACAACTGAAACCTCTACCTTAGAATCAAGTCCTATGAGTACCTTGACAAGCGCTGAAATTCCTGTCAATTTGGAACGTCTAAATCGTTTACTCAAAGGAAATATTCAACTTCAACAAAGACTACTCCACTTGTTCATCGAACAAGCTCAAGTCCGAATTCAGACCTTGGATCAAGCGATTATAAATCAAGATTTTACGAGCATCAGACAACAAGCTCATGCCTTGAAGGGATCAAGTGCAACGGCGGGGATCTTAGAAATGCCTGAAATCGCTAAACAACTTGAAGATCTCGCTCTGCAACAAAATCTAGAAGGTGCAACAGAATTAGTCGAGAAATTACAACAGTGTTTGAGCCGAGTTCAAGTTTTTGTTCAAGAGGAACTTTCCTTAAAATCAACCTAAAATCGATTAGATTTTATTGCTGACGCTGATTTTTCTCTGAATGTCGAACTCATTTGATGTTCAGTCTTTTTTTGCTTGAGTTTGAGCATAAAACTCACTTGATTCAGAAGTTCATCAATATCAATCGGTTTATAAATTACGGCATTCGCTTCCCCCTTTGATTCCTCCTGTTTAACTTCAAAAAAACTACAAGCTGTCATCACTAAAATAGGAATAAAAGGTAACTCGCTATTTTGGCGAATTCTGTGAATCACATCATAGCCACTTAAACCGGGCATCATCATATCTAAAACAATGACATCGGGAGGAGATTCTTTCACCTGTTGTAAAGCTATATAGCCATTCTCAGCACATCTAACGCTATAGCCTGCTCCTTGTAAAATGGTTTCTACTAAGAACAAAATATCAACAGAATCATCAACCACT
Organism: uncultured Oscillatoriales cyanobacterium; assembly: GCA_903893625.1. Classification (GTDB taxonomy): domain Bacteria; phylum Cyanobacteriota; class Cyanobacteriia; order Cyanobacteriales; family Microcoleaceae; genus Planktothrix. Next base: position 7,103 of record CAITND010000107.1, on the reverse strand, counting down.
AGAATGGACTTTGATTGCAAGTAATTAAAATTTGACCTGCTACACATAAAATCAAATTTGTAAAGACATGAATTTATCAATTTAACTTCATCGTTTTACCTATCGTAAACTAAAGCCCCAATAACTGCTATCTGTCTTACGATATAAATCGATGATTTTTGTTTTTAAAAGATTAACAAACTAAACTAGAAAAACTTCATCAATATCATGAGATTTTCTCGTTTTTTTGATTGTTTCCTTGATTTTATCCTTGATTCCTTGATTCTCTTAAATTTAGGAACTTTATTCTCAGTCTGGAATTACTTAGTAAAGATTGTAACATAACCCCCCTTAACGTTGTCAACAGTTTGGTGTTGGAATTTAAAATAAAAACCCAGGATTTAAGCTCTGATTGTTCAGTTCACTTTTGTCCTATTTTCAGAAACTTTAAGCAATGAAAGCTTTTCCAAATTCTGAACAAAGAATGAAAATAGTGCTTTCATACCCTCAACATATAAAAACTGTTGAGATTGGAGTTTTATTTCCAATTATAAAAACATTTTTTGAGAATATAATTCAAACAAACTGATAGCATTATTTGGGGATTAATTAAAGTTAATGCTTTAAATACTCTTGTTTGATAAATAAAAATGTTAAGAATTAAAATGGTAAATTTATGTTTTAAATAAAATTAATTAATCGAGTAAAAAATAAAAATATTTGTATCAAGCTTGGCATTTCTAATACTATTGTTTTCGATCTCATTAACTTATGGTTTAATGTACATTTTAACGTATTAATCCCCTATTTATAAGACAGATAAAAGATAAATTTATTAGATTAAATTAATATTTTTAATGCCTGATGTTATGGATTTTATTGAATTAATTTTAAAACCGAATAAATCCTAAAAGTTTTTACAATCAACTTGAAAATTAAATTCATAGTATATTTTAATATTTTAGAAAAGTTTAACCATAATAAAACTTTTATTTAGCTAAGATTAAGTTAGAATGAAGAATATTTTTTAAAATCTTAATTTTTAAGATTAAAACAATTTAAAAAAATCTTCATCCTAACTCAAACTAACTCATAAAAATCTACTCAATCCAACCTGAGCGCAAAGCTCTAACCGCAGCTTGAGTACGATCATCGGCACATAGTTTATTCAAAATACTGCGAACATGAGTTTTAACAGTTCCCACAGTAATATAGAGTTTTTCTGCAATTTCAGCGTTACTTCGTCCAGCAACAATTAATTCTAAAACCTCTAATTCCCGTTCTGTTAAAGGACAAGATTCCAGAAATTCTTGATATTCTGGTTCTACCGCATTGATCATCACCATTTTTTGAGCAGAAGCAGCCGGAATATCCGGTTGTTTTTTCTTCGCTTGTTTCAGAACAGTACGGGCAATTACGGGATCAATCCAAGAATTTCCTTCATAGGTTGTATTGATCGCATCCTTGAGTTTATCAATACTAACATCCTTGACACTATAAGAATCTGCACCCGCCGCAAAAGCGCCAATGACGGCATCATCATTATCGTGCATCGTCAAAATCAGAACTTTTGTTTCCCGTACACCACTGGTAGCAATGTATTGTTTAAATTTTTGGGTTAATTCAATCCCATCCATATCAGGTAAACCAATATCAATAATGGCAATATCCGGCTGAGTTTGCTTGAGAATTTCTAATCCACTCTTGCCATTAGCTGCCTCCCCAACAACCTTAATATTAGTTTCCTGTTGTAAGGCAGTTCGCAACCCTCCCCGGGTCAAATCATGGTCTTCTACAAGGACAACACGAATTTCATTCATGAAATTTTCCTCAGTAATCTCTTTGTCTTTATTATTTGCAAATTTTTTGTTAAAATCAACAAGAAATGCGATCAGCAAGACTCATCTTCTCACTCACTTGACTTAAAAACACTTTTTTCAAAATCATGTCCCTTGACCTTGCCCCCCCTTCAAAATCCAATGATCGGATTCTGGCTGTTGATGATTCTCCTGATAACCTATTTTTGATCGAGGCAATTTTGGCGGAAGAAGGATACGAAGTTGACTGTAAGTCCGATGGAAGTTCAGCATTAGCTTCTATTCAAACCGATCCTCCCCATTTAGTATTATTAGATGTAATGATGCCCGGTATTGATGGTTATGAAGTCACTCGACGGATTCGGACAAATCCCCATCTTCCCTTTATTCCAATTTTGCTAATTACCGCACATGATCATTCCAGTGTGGTTGAGGGATTAGATGCTGGTGCGGATGACTTTATTCGTAAGCCTGTTGAGGTTGATGAACTCCTCGCACGGGTGCGATCGCTGCTTAGACTTAAACATAGCATCGATCAACAAATGGAGATGTCCCGCCAAAGGGAGGATTTTGTGTCTCGTCTAACCCATGATCTCCGAACTCCTCTGGTGGCGGCTGATCGGATGTTAAATCTGTTTTTGCAAGGGGTATTAGGAGACATCTCCCCCACGATGCAGGAAGCGATCACATCGATGATTAACAGTAACCAAAACCTATTACAAATGGTGAATACCTTACTGGAGGTTTATCGTTATGAAGCGGGTCGTAAAACCTTAACCTTTTCCTCTTTTGATTTGGGTAAATTAATCCAAGAGGTGATCCAAGAACTCACTCCCTTAAGTCAAGATAAAGAATTATCTATTAAGTTTAACCCCACCGAGGATTGTCTAACAGATTCGCCGATTATTATTGGCGATCCCTTAGAAATACGACGAGTTGTTACGAATTTAGTCGGAAATTCCCTTAAATTTACGGATATGGGTGCAGTAGAGATTCGTTTACATCGAACAGAAATTCCCCTTGATCCGAAAAATCCAGAGAAAGGGGTAATTTTAGAAGTGGAAGATACCGGAATTGGCATACCTCCCGAAGATCAATCCCTCATCTTTGAACGCTTCCGCCAAGGCAATAATAAACGCTCTGGTAGTGGTTTAGGATTACACTTGGTTTCCCGAATTGTAGAAGCTCACAGAGGGACAATTAACGTTCAATCCCAAATCGGTCACGGCAGTCTATTCACCGTTTGTTTACCTGTAAATCAAGAATAGCGGTGTTGACTGTTGACTGTTGATAGTTGATATAGCAATCTTAAATGATTTGTGAAAAAATCCGTAGGGGTTGGGTCTCCAAACCCAGGCGTAAAGAGGGTTGGGAGACCCAACCCCTACAATAAAATATTACAACCTACCCTGCTCCCCCTGCTCCCCCTGTTCCCTTATAAAACAACTTACTAATGACGGGTGACAGTCTTTAACCTATACTGATAAGTTGCCCTGATTTAATTTAAACCTTAGTCTTACCGTCATTAAGAGTCATGCGAACCCACTACTGCGGCAATCTACGATCAACCGATATTGGCGAAACTGTTACCCTCTGCGGATGGGTCGATCGACGCCGCGATCATGGTGGAGTGATATTTTTGGATTTACGCGATCGCACTGGCATTGTTCAAATCGTTAGCGATCCTGAACGCACTCCCGACTCCTACAACACCGCCGAGGGTCTGCGAAATGAATATGTTGTTAGAATTACAGGCAGAGTCTCCCAACGTCCTCCAGAGTCCCTCAACCCTAAATTAGCCACTGGGGAAATAGAAATTTACGCCACTCAAATCGAACTCCTCAACGGACTCGGAAAACAGTTACCTTTCCAAATTTCCGCCTCAGAAACGGAAACAGTTCGGGAAGATTTACGCCTCAAATATCGCTATTTAGATTTGCGTCGAGAACGCATGACTCGCAACTTACAATTGCGCCATGAAGTCGTCAAAGCCATGCGACGCTTTTTAGAAGATCAAGAGAATTTTATAGAAGTTGAAACCCCAATTCTTACCCGTTCAACTCCCGAAGGAGCGCGGGATTATTTAGTTCCGAGTCGAGTTAATCCTGGGGAATGGTTTGCGTTACCTCAATCTCCGCAACTGTTCAAACAATTATTAATGGTATCGGGTTTTGATCGCTATTATCAAATAGCAAGATGTTTCCGAGATGAAGATTTACGAGCCGATCGCCAACCGGAATTTACTCAATTAGATATGGAAATGAGCTTCATGAGCCAGGAAGCAATTCTGGCGTTAAATGAAGCCTTAGTTGCCCATATTTTTAAAACCGTTAAAGGGGTTGAAATTCCCCTTCCTTTCCCTCGTTTAAGCTATAAAGAAGCCCTAGATCGCTATGGTAGTGATAAACCTGATACGCGCTTTGGCTTAGAGTTAGTGGATGTTTCTGATATTGTTAAAAATTGCGGATTTAAGGTATTTTCAGGAGCCGTTGCATCGGGAGGAATTGTTAAAATTTTACCGATTCCTGGAGGAAATGAAGCCATTTCTAATATGCGAATTAAACCCGGTGGCGATATCTTTAAAGAAGCTTGTGAAGCGGGAGCTAAAGGGTTAGCATTTATTCGAGTACGGGAAGATGGTATTGATACCATTGGCGCAATTAAAGATAATTTAACCGCCGAACAAAAACAGGAAATATTAACTCTAACTAATGCTCAACCCGGAGATTTGCTATTATTTGGGGCGGGAGATATTGCAACGGTAAATAAAACCTTAGACCGTTTGCGTCTATTTTTAGGAAAAGAATTAGAACTAATTGATCCTAGTAAAATTAATTTATTGTGGATTGTTGAGTTCCCCATGTTTGAATGGAATCAAGAAGAAAAACGTTTAGAAGCGTTACATCACCCCTTCACTTCCCCCTATCTCGATGATATTAATGATTTACCCAATGCGAGAGCGCAAGCTTATGATTTAGTCTTAAATGGCTATGAAATAGGGGGCGGAAGTTTACGGATTTATAAACGAGAGATTCAAGAAAAGGTGTTTTCAACTATTGGATTAACTATCGAGGAAGCCTATAATAAATTCGGCTTTTTATTAGAAGCATTTGAATATGGAACTCCTCCTCATGGCGGTATTGCCTACGGTTTAGATCGATTAGTTATGTTATTATCGGGAGAGGAATCGATTCGAGATGTGATTGCATTTCCTAAGACCCAACAAGCGGGTTGTCTATTAACAAATGCACCCTCTGGCGTAGACCAAAAACAGTTAAAGGAACTCCAAGTTACTTCTACTTACAAACCCAAAACCGACAAATAAACCCAGTCAAACTACTGAGTCCAAAAGCAGTGACTCAGTAGTGAAATTTACAGGAAACAATTACAATTTCTTCATCAGTAACGCTATAAACTAAGCGATGTTCTAGGGTAATTCGTCGTGACCATAGCCCTGATAGATCGTGTTTCAATGCTTCTGGCTTTCCTAAACCAGAAAAGGGATCGCGTTGAATATCTTTAATCAGCGTAACAATTTTGAGATAATTTTTTTTGTCTTCTATCGCCCATTGGTTAAACTGATCAAAACTTCGAGTCAGAAATGCCACTTTTCTCATAATTTGTCAGGATCGACATAAATATAGTTTTGAGGATGTTTGAGTGATTCTACTGCTTCTTTTAGATGCTGGCGATTAGCTTCTGTAGAGAGCAGATAGTCTGTTTCATCGGTTTCGGTTGAGTCTCCAATCAATAAAATAGCCTCAACAATAGTTCCTTCTGGCAAATCAAGAGATGGTAAATCGAGTTTACCGTTTTTAATAGTTGTCTTATATTTAAGGGTATTCATAACAATTAAGGTTTTAGGGATTTTTCAATTATACCGTTTCAATCCCTGATAGGGATTATAGGTTATTTCAACGTTACTTCCATACGCCTTCAGGCTGGGGAGTGTCAAAATCATACTTATTCCCAGAAATCTAGGTTAAGAAGGTCATCTAAGGAGCGGGTAAATTGCCAAGTATCAGGAAATTTTGTGTCTTTATATTCGGGTTGCAGCTTTTTCAGACATTGCTGATAAACTGTATCCAGGACTTGGGGATAGTCATTCTGTAAGCTAGGAGAAATTTCAATCAAGTCTTCAATTTCGGGGCGAATGTTGCGAATTGTCCTTTCCCAGCCATGATATTCTAGGGGCATATCAACATAGTAGCGCTTCATAATATGTTCTATTAATGCCCTAATTTGTCCTTTAAAGGCATTTTTCTGCGCTTTCCCCAAAGAATCTATTTCCTCTATTAAGTTGGCAATATCTAACTGTTTAAAGTCTCGATTCTGTAAATGGGTGATAGTTTCTTCTGTCCATTTTAAAAAGTCGCAATCATACGGTTCCACAATCGGAGCGGGGGAAATAGCAATCATTTGTGCTTTTTTCCAATTACCATAATGCCACTTAGCATTTGTGGCAATCTCACCGAAAGCAATCTCGGCCCGACGTGCTACTTCCGCGCCGGTGACTTTTGAGAGGTCACCGTAATTTTGTTGGAGGATATCATCACAGATTGCCCAATTTTTACCCCCTTTTGTATGCGGGCCGGGACGGTTTAACTTACGGTTAACTTTTGTTCCGTCGGTTGCTGTTGTGCGGGTCGTTGTTGCCCGTGTTGTTGTAACAGAAGGAGCATAAAGTGCCGTGATATCACGGGCGAGCGTCCGGGGGTCTAACCCGGCTTTAATCATAGTATCCATAGTTTGCTTACAGTGTGCAATCGTAGCAGCATATTCCGACTCAAGCGACGACACAATAGCCAATTTTTTAGCTTTGATTGCCTCAATAGAAGCTTCAAATGCAGCAATCTGATCGTCAAGTGATTCGGGTTGGTTGTTAGGGTTGTTAGCGGTCATGATGTTTTGGCTCCGTTTGGTTGTTCGTTTGTCGTTTCAATCCCTGAAAGGGATTATAGGTGATTTCAACGATTAAAAATAAATCGTTTAATCTGTTGACAACTGTTTCAATCCCTGAAAGGGATTATAGGTGATTTCAACGATTTATTTTTGAGATATCCCATAAACCTTATATATCGTTTCAATCCCTGAAAGGGATTATAGGTGATTTCAACCGTTTGTTCGTTTGTTTCTATCTGTACCTAATCTGTTTCAATCCCTGAAAGGGATTATAGGTGATTTCAACCGTAAAGATATTTGATTCGATGGATTTTATTAAATGTTTCAATCCCTGAAAGGGATTATAGGTGATTTCAACCACGAACGAAAATGTAAACACATTCTGGCTTTAGAGTTTCAATCCCT
>CAITND010000106.1 GCA_903893625.1 uncultured Oscillatoriales cyanobacterium | reverse complement strand
TTTGGGTTTTCACTGTCAGAATTAACGGCTAATTCTTCAGAATTAATGGGTTCTTGCTGTTCAATATTTTCGGAAGAAATTTCGTTAGCAGGAACTAAGGGATTTTGTTCTAAATCTTCAGGTTCAGAGGATTCTACTGGATGAGATTCTGTTAATTGATCGGTCTGTTCACTGCCAATTTCTGAGTCGTTAGCTTCACTGTTAGAAATAGATTCTAATTCAGAAATAGTAGGTTCTACTTTTGGGTTTTCACTGTTAGAAATAGATTCTGATTCATAAATAGTAGGTTCTACTTCTGGGTTTTCAGTTTCAGAATTAACGACTGATTCTGGAGATTCAATCTGTTCTGAATATTCGATATTTTCCGATGGACTGTTGACCTCTATCCCCGGTTCGCTTAGATCTTGATTATCCTGAATTAAATCATCTAAGTTATTAACTAAATCCCCAACAATATCCTCAAATTCATTGATGGGTTCAGGTTCCTCTGTATTAATATAAGGTTCAGCATAATCAATTAATGCTTGTCCTAAATCAGAAGAACGCCAATCTTTTTGGGGATTCATAACCTCATCTAAATGTACTGCTTCCCCCTTCGCACCCCGGACTTGAAAAATAATATCGTTATAGTCTTTATCTGTGTGTTGATCAATTCGTAAATCTTCCATAGCGAAAGTATTTCCTTCGCCATTAATATCGGCAATTTGTCCTACTTGGAAACCATCATCAGGGTTAGCTGTTGCTAAAGAAAATAGAGGTTTAGTTGCGCCACTGATATCAGGATTATTAAAGACTTGCTGTACTTTTCCATTGGGAACTAACATTATCCCAAAGGTATCTCCAGGTCGCATTTCAACGGTTTTTAATCCCAAATATTCACCGCCATTCCAATTGGTTTCACCGGATAAATTACCACTAAATTTCGCCCCTTGTGTAATATCAGAAATTACAATATGTCCTAAGTTGGAATCACTTAAAGCCCGACTTGCAGCTTCTTTAATAAAGTCGGATGAACCGGGTTCAAAGTGTTCCATTCCCTCTAAACTAAAGATGGCTAATTCCCCTTTATATTTCCCGCCATCAAATAGATAATCAATCGTCACTTCTCCCGTTTCCCCAACGGTAAATACACCGGAATCAAATTGAAAGTCTGGTTGAGAATTGGCGAGCGCATCAATCACTTGAGCATCGCTATTCGTTTCTAAAGGATGATTTTCAGCAGGGGTTTCTGGTAACGGTTCTGTTACCAATTCAACGGTTTGATCAGAGTCAGATTTTAGATCTTCAGTTAAATGATGATCCAGATTGGGTTCGGATTCAATCGGTTGATCAATTGCTAATTCTATTTGAACAGGATCAGTTTTTTCCGGTGAATCTGTTAAGGGTTCAATCTCTGAATCCGATATTATTTCCGTTGTTTCAATGGGGTGATTTTCTGTTGCTAATTCCTCTGTTTCGACAGGTTCAGCGTCAGTTAAACTATCTTGATGATCTTCTAGGGATAAATCCGTTTCAAGTCCTATAGAACCATCAACAATCTGATGTTCTGGTGATTCTAACTCCTGACTATCCGGTTGATTAGAATCATCAAGGGTTAATACTGGAGTTTCAACCGCTTGATAATTCTGATATTCACTCGAATTTTCTGATAAATCTAATAAGAGATCGGGGTTATTTTCTGCTGTTAAAACTTCAGTATGATCAGGATTTTCTGAGTTTTGAACAAAAGTAATATCATCAGAAATTAGAGTTTCAGAATTTTCAAAAGTGATTGAGGTTTCTTCAGGAGTTAAATCATCCTGAGTTATTTCTATTGATTCTGGAGAACTGAGTTCGAGATCCGTTGTAATGAAGGGAATTTCTTCTAAATCAGTATCTAAATCTAAGTTTGAAGGATCTTGATAGGGTAAATCTGCAATAGAATGATCAATCGGATCTAATAAATTGTCAGGATGGTCAATATCTGTGTGTAAATCTATGTCTTCAAAGGTAACAGGATCAGGTTGATCATCTCCAGTATCCACAAAACCACTAGGGGTTAAAATCGGTTCTAAAATGAAGGTTTCTTGAGAATTAAAGGTCTGAGATTTTTTGTTTTTGCGGTTGGATTTGCGAAATAACATGATGGGATGAACTCCTGAAGAATAAAAATAAACAGTGTCGGAAATTTAATTAAATAGGGAGAGAAATGTGACTCCTAGCGTGTCAACTTCATCTCTCAAAGTCGTCTAGGAAACTACTGAAAATAGGGAAAATAGGATTGATCCCTAATTGATCCCCTTTTGGAGTAACTTTGCTCCTAAGCATCTTATTGTTATTAACGTTATGGGGAAAGAAATTATTCCATTTTGGTGAAATTTTGGGGAAGTTCCAAAGGAGTGAGACTGAGAATACTTCGCTCCTAAGCGTCTTATTGTTATTAACGTTGTGGGGAAAGAAATTATTCCATTTTCCAGAAAGTTTTAGGAAATTGGTTTTCAACTTGGATCTCGTTCTTCATACTCTTGATACTTCTAAACTGTAGCAAATATACAGCTAATTACGACGGTATGTTCTAAGCAAATATCGACAATTAAAACAGAAATACGCAGGCTTTCTTGAAAGTAGTTAAACTGATTTTTGAGAACAATTAGAACATCAATATCTGCATGGGATCTAGCATCATCTCTGCCTTGGGAGCCAAAGAGAATAACTTGGTCTAATTCTTCACCGTAAATATTTTCCAATCCCCGGTGGATTTTGGCAATAATTTCTTTGATTTTATTGTTTATTATGTTCATAATTAGAGTTGATAATTTTCTCTGATTTAAGCCCTAGCAATTGTTTAATTTTTGGATTTGAAGGTGAATAAAAAGGGAGCGATCGCACTCTCCTCAAAGCCCCCCTTTTTCAAGGATCTATATTAGTTATAGAAAAAGGATATGAAAGTGCGATCGCAATTCTCCCTCATTAATCCTTGACAACTGAATTCAAAACTTTCTGTTGCTGTTTGCGTTTTAATCGGGAAGCGACACCGAAAGTTCCAAATGCTAATAAAGCTAACATTGAAGAAGGTTCGGGAACAGCTTTGACATTGAAAGAAGCATTTGTAGATAAACCATATTTGTCTACAACTTTTACACCTACTTTATAGTCACCGGGTTTTGAGAACGACCATTGACCACTACGACCTTTAAAATCGCTGTACAAGCCATCATTATTGAAATCCCACAGAAAAGTTAGAAGATCCCCTGAATCAGGATCTGTAGCATTAGCCGAGAAATCAAAAAAAGTATTTGTACGAACTGTTAAATCTGAGGTTAAATTCAGAATGACTGGAGGACGAGGGGGGGCTGCTGCAATCGCACCCTGAAACAGGAACTGAACATCGTCGTAATCCCAATCTCCTCCGGCCCATAAATCCTCAAACCCAACTTTTGCTACTCCAGGGCTTAAAAAATCAACAACCGCATGAGCTAAACCATCTGCATTCCTGGTACTAGGGCCGATCAAAAATGTATTTTGACCTTCTACATTGATGCCAAAAAGTAACTCTTGACCTATTGAAAAATTTCCTAAATTGACAGATTTACCAACCTCTCGATTGTTACCAATTCCCTGATATCGAGGAGAATAAAGACTTAAATAACTGGTATAACCCGCAGTCCCACCCAAAATTTGTACAACGACATTACCACCCGTAGAAAAAAGCTGTCCCCCCATAACTCCGGCTTGAACAGCACTCACTGTTTCTAAGGTGATCAAGGCTGCTCCTGTCAGTGCAAAAGATAGCTGTTTGAGAATAGTCATAGAATTAATGTCTCCACAAATAGAATATGAGGGGTCAATCTTTGTAATCTCGCTCCCTCGGTTTTTCAAAGCTGATTAATTGATATAACGTGAGGGCTGGAAAAAATATTCCAAAGACAACCCTTTAATTTTTTGAGGGGAGATCAAATTGTCATCTCGATACCCCATAAGTGCCGTCAGCCAAGAGAAATCAAACTTGAATTTCCAGATGAACTGACTCTAAAAGTTCACGGGACTCTTGGCGAATCAGACCTTGTATTCCGGCGTATTGCAAATCAGCAAAAGTATTTAATTCAGAAACCCCATACTTTGTAGTTTGCAATAGTCTTCTTAATTCTTGTTCTGCTTCTAAAGTTAAGTAACCAGTTGCTAAACTATTTTGAACAAGTTCACAAATTTTACTCATTTTTCCCAAAGACACTGTAAGTTATAGTTAATATAACGTCAGTTCTGCTGAGAATATTCCAACTAACCCAAAATTTCTTGATAAATTTCCTTCAATAGTTTTTGACCCTCCTGTTTTAAGATAGAAGTAGCTGGTAAATCAGCAATTGTGCCTTTAATCACCATTAAAGCTTGACTTCCTAAACGTTGTTTAAGCTCCGATGGAGGCATTGGCACAATTTGAATTAAGGCTTGCAATTGCTCTAAAATATTCGCCTGTTCTAAAGGAGATAAATCAAGATTTTGTTCAAGTATTTCTCGTAATTTTGCTAAATCTTCTAAACAGGTTTTAAAATTAGTTATTGTTGAAGATAAACCCCGCAAATCATCCCAAATTAATGGCATTTCTGCCGGATTTTGAAAAATAATTGGCAGCCAACTCGCACAGGGATATTGATCTTCTTTGGCGTGGAGTTTTTCTCTAGCTTCGCGCACGGCTGTATATAAGGTTTTTCCCTTAGAAAATGCTAGGAGAAAATACTTTAAAAATTCCGTAGCAATAGTATCAGGTACGGGTTCTCGCATGACAATAATTTGAGGAATTTGTAAATCCGCTAAATCCCGTGCTAACCCCAAGCCATCACAGGAGTTAAAAATGGCTAATTTCAGCCCTCGATTAACAGCAAATCGGAGGGAATATTTTAAATCAGAAATCGTCAAATAATCCGTCGGATTAATATGAATAATCCCTGATTCTTCCTCGGTTAAACTATGTCCGGCAAAAAACAGAATATCCCAGCCAATTTCATCCCGGAGGTGAACATCAACCTCTAACCTTTGGGGTTGATCTAAAATCGTCACATCCGCACCGATAATCTGTTGTAAAATAGCTCTATCTTTATGAACATTAATATCTTGATTATTTCCTAAAATCGCTAAAATTCTAACTCGTGTTCTGGGTAGGTTTAAATTAACAGATTCCGCTTGGTCGTATTGGGGTAAACTCAAGGCTATTTCCGCTTTTGGGTAATGTTCAAAAATCTCCCAAACTTGCCAAGGAAGTCGCATTAATGTCGGATGTTCTGTTTGCAGAATCAATCGAATTTCATCCGTTGAATTCAATTTTTGTTGTAACCGATCTTTGAGGGGATAAAATTCTTCTGATTTCAGCCAGATTTTGAGGTGTTTTTCTAAAAGTTTTGCTGATTCTTTGCATACATCTTCAGAGGAAAAAAGATTAACTTTTCTACCACTAATCCGCACAGGAAGTTGGAGTTTATGATAAAGGATTTTCCACTGTTGATAGGTGGCTTCTAGTTCAGGAAAAGGGGGTAAGGAACCGGATATTTCTGTGCTGGGTAACATTCCATCTTGTCCTAATTGTAACATCACCGTGAACCCAGTTTTAAAGTCTCCTTTGATAATTTTAAAAATCACTAATTTACCTGCAACTAGGGGAGATTTTTTGATGAATTTACGGTCTTGAGTAATTTCTCGACTGGCTAATAGCCGAATTACTTCAGTCATATTAGAACTACGTTCACGATAGTTAGCAATTTCTGAGTCTTTGATTTTTAATTTTTCTTGATATTCCGCTTCTAATATTTGTAAGGTTTCCTGATAGGTTTGAGTAAAGTTTTGATGAATTTTGGTTTTATCAGCTTCCGGGGGAACCTGCACCCGCACAATAAACACGCCATCGCCTTTATTTTCAATTCTTTGGATAGTTAATTCGGTTTCTGAGTTCTCAACTTGAACTTTTTTAAAGGAATAAATAAACGCCCGCCAATCAACTCCTTCACGGAAGATTAAATCAACGGTATCTATCGCTTCTTGAAACAATTTAGTAAATTCATCTGGCCCAAATTCTCCGCTACTGGGGCGACGTTCGCGGTCATCGGTTCCGGGTTTGGGATATTCTAATAGATAAATAAACTTACAATTCACCCATAATAAATTAGTGGTGCTATCAATATTCCAAGTGCTTAAACCATAAGACCCGGTTAAACGAGCTTCTCTAAAATTAGTCCCGATGGCTTGAGTTTGGGTGAGGTTTGCCCATTCTAAATTTGCCGTTTCTAAGGTGGCTTCACTGAGATCAGATCCTCTTAAATTAGCAGATTCTAGGTTAGCATTCATTAAGTTTGCTTCCTTTAAATTTAGACCAATAAATGTTTTTCTATATCCTTCTAAACTAACCAGTAATTCTCGGACTTGGGCATTTTCTAAAATCGTGTTTCCGACTTTTGCCCATTCTAATTTTTCGGCTTGATACCAGCGTGTATGCTTGATATTAGCATCGGTAAAGTCGGTACTTTTTAATAGGGCTTGATTAAAATGGGATTGAGTTAAGTTGGCTTTGACAAAGGAAGTTCCGCCCCAGGAGGAAATTGCGATCGCAAATTGTCGAATAATGGGATATTTTTCTTCTTCTTTTAAAACTCTTTTGCCAATATTACTACTCACTAATATCAGAATAGTTGCTAAAATTATTGATAATATCACCAAGGCAATTAGGGTGATGATGGCAGGTAAAGTAGCTGGCCCTCTATCAACTCCTGAAAACACTTCAAAAACTGCATCATCGGCATTTCTAGTCACAATAGCACTAGCAATAATTCCAATCACCAATGCTTCGACGATGATTAATAATTTGAAGATTTTGTTTAAGGTAATAGTTGTAATTGCAATGGCTAAAGCTAAGGTAAAAACAACTGTTAGCGTGGCTCCCATTGAAGCCGTAAGGGTGACAATTAGGGGAGAAATTGGGTTTCCTATTTGGTTTGAGTTAATTAAATAGCTGATTCTAAAAACTCGCAACTCTGATAAAATTGGAGTTTTGGCATTTCCTAATGCAGCTAAAATTCCCCCGACAGGAATCAAAACTGCAATCGTAATTCCTAGATTTTGAATTGTTTTTTCTAACCCATTCTTGAGGCTCGATATTAATAAAATTGCATTCACAAAAATCAAAATCAAGCCCATGATAAAATTGACCGTAAAAGGCAGGACTGGATTAGGTTTAGGAGTCATCAATGCAATCGGTTGACCAACGGCTATTGTAGCAGCGGCTCCTGATAATCCTGATAGGGCTGCTGCTATCAATAAACTGCGGTAAATGCCCTGTTGTGATAATCCCGCTTTAGCCCCTCGAAAGTTAGCTCCCGTGAGGTTGGCTTCACTGAAATCACAACCCCGAATATCGGCGTTAGAAAAGTCTTCTAGGGATAAATCTTTTCCTCTAAAAGAACGATTTTGATAGTTTTTTTTGGTTTGAGAATGGAAAGAATTAGATAACATATTTTTTGATAATTAAGGACAGAATTGTTTGGGATTCATGATGGCTTGCATCAGCAGTAATACAGGATTTGGGTTAAGAATAGGAACAGCTTTACAGGTTGTGATTGTATTGTTTTTCAAATAAATAATTTGAATATAGGAATTCAACTCATTTTTTTTCGATTTAGCAATATGGATGGCTCCATGTAATGTCGTATTATCTGAGAAAACTTGAATAGAATAGTTTTCCGTTTCGGTTTTGCCATTATATTCTAATGCTGTTAATGATGGTGCTAATACTTGATTTTCATGAATATAATTTTTCTCTAGCTTTTCTAAATAATTAAGAATATTTATTGCTTCAGTCTCTTTAGCACGATTGATAAATTTTAGGAATGAGGAAGTTGCAATTACTGACAAAATGCCAATAATTATAATAACAACTAATAACTCAATCAAGGTAAATCCTTGAACAGAGAATTGAGAGTTACGCTGAGATGCACCGAGACGGAATATAGGTTTCATGGGTTAGGTTTGGGTAAATCTGGTTAAAAATTTTTCCAGACAAAATCTAAATCAAAAAATCTTCAAGGATAAAATCATCTTTGGTTGTTATTTTGACACTAAATTTTTCTCCGATCAAGCCTTGTAATGCAATTGATACAATTCCATTCTCTGTGGTATCCTCCAATACAATATCTTGGTTCTCATCCAAAATCATCACTTTTAAATCTCCAGGGAGAGGGGAATGGTCTGGGGAGTTCACTTCCAATAAAATTCGCACTTCTTCCTTGACTTTGGAAATCAAGTTTAGGGTTAAAACTAAGGCTGTTTCCTGAATATTGATGGACTTAACCCGTCTCACCCCTAAAGCAGAATGGTTGGGTTGCAATTGTCGCAAAGTGGCTACAGCATTCCAAAGGTTGTCATCCTCTTCAGTGGTTTGGATTTGTTGAACTAAGGTTTCAATCTGGGTTATTTCCGCTTCACCTCCTGGGAAATCAGTGGTAGATGTACCCCTCCATCCTTCTAACGCGGGAGTTGCAGAAAATATTCCAAACACATCCTCGAAAGTTTGCCATCCCGTCTGAATAATTCCCTGAAACCATTGACTTAAGGGAACAGGTTGTATCCGTATTTCTGCCTTAAGTTGTTCTAATAATAAGGTTTCATCTAATGTCAACACCGCTTTTACATAGAGATGATAAGCCACCACAGGAACTTCTAATACCGTTTTCCAGTCTAACTCCTGTTGATGAAATTCTGGGTGATTTGTAGTTCCTTGTTTCAAACCCAAAGCTAAAATTTCCTGTGAACTAGGAGCTTTTTCAATAAATCCTTGTTCACAGTCTCCCACATCTAATAAAAGGTCATAAATTTTCCGAGATAATCGTTTTCCCACAGGTCTTAATAAATTACAAGTTAGCATCGGAATTAAATTCGATGTTTCGGCGATTAAATCCTGTTCTAAACCGGAAATTGCTGTCGGAATTAAGATATTAATGGGACTCAGATAGTCAGTTTTTACAGACAATAACATCACCGAAACACTTTGCCATTCCGGTGTTTCTTCCATTTCTGGTTCGGGTTCCCTGACAATCATCACATAGCGAGGAGGTGCATCACCGTTGAGAAAATCAAAAATAGCAGGGGAATAAAAATGCTGTTGTTCTTCTGGGGTAAATTCCAGAGGACTGAATACTTGACGACTGACTTCCCAAATTTGTCCCGGTTTAATTTGTTCAGGATTAATGATGGGCAATTCTCGGCTAATTTCCATTAATTTCATTGTTAATTCTCCTTTTTTTGGTCATAGAGGCTATTTTAGTTGTCCCAATTTTCTTCAGAACGCTTCGGTTTTCGACCCTGACGAATGTTTTTTAGTTCCTCCTCTACTTGTTTAACGTTTAACCAATCTAATTCTTTCCCAACTAAAACTGCTAATTCCCGAATTCGCTTAGAAACCTCAGATTGCTTTAACCCTAAATCATGAGCAATTTCCGTTTGTTTTTTTCCTAACTTTAATCCTTGCCAAATTTGAAGAAACAGTTTCTTGGGATTTTGCTGGTCTATAAAAATAATGGCTTTTTGAATTTGAGCATTTGTATCCTCTGTTTCCAAATCTTCTCGAATATCAGGAACATCATCAATAATTTGTGGGTTTTTATTTTGTAAAAATTTACTTTCTGTTTTAATTTTACGCAGTAAATCCAGAATACAATTCAAGGCAACTTTAGAACACCAATGATTAAATTTTTCTAGGCTACCTTGGGTAAAGTTACCGTTTAAAGCTTCGATTAACACTTTTTCAAATGCTGCTTGAGCCGCATCCTCCCAGTTGTGGGACTGTCCTAAAAATCTTTTCCGGGCTATGATTTGACAAATTAGATAATATTCAGGACGTTTCAAAAGTTCTCGACAAGCTTCCCGATCTCCTTGAAGATAGCGCTTGATCAATTCTTCTGGCGGTTCTGGTAATCGCATAGCAAAACCTGGTTAGGTGGAAAGTTTATTATTTTAGAAGGGATGTATTTTTCTGAAGTCCGTTATAGCCGGGACTCCCTAAAAATAATTACACTTACCTATATAATTTTGACACAGATCGGCACGAAGCCCACTAAACTGTCATAATATAAAAACAGATGTAACACTTCTTAAATACAATGGCGAGAGACTTAAGGGGATTCTTAAAACAGTTAGAAGAACGGGGACAATTACGGCGGATTAAAACCTTAGTTGATCCTGACTTAGAAATTGCTGAAATTGCCAACCGAATGCTGCAATGTGGTGGCCCTGGTTTATTATTTGAAAATGTCAAAGGTTCACCCTATCCGGTAGCTGTAAATTTATTAGGGACAGAACAACGGGTTTGCTGGTCAATGAATATGGAAACTCCCCAAGAGTTAGAAGAATTGGGGAAAAAATTGGGAATGTTACAACAACCGAAACCCCCTAAAAAAATCTCCCAAGCGATTGATTTAGGAAAAGTTTTATTTGATGTGGTTAAAGCCAAACCAGGGCGTAACTTTTTTCCTCCTTGTCAACAGATTATCATTCAAGGAGATGATGTTGATTTAAACCAAATTCCCATGATTCGTCCCTATCCTAAAGATGCGGGTAAAATTATTACTTTGGGATTAGTGATTACAAAAGATTGTGAAACCGGAACCCCCAATGTCGGGGTTTATCGATTACAATTGCAATCTAAAAATACCATGACCGTCCATTGGTTATCGGTGCGGGGAGGGGCTAGACATTTACGCAAAGCGGCGGAGAAGGGAAAAAAATTAGAAATTGCGATCGCATTAGGGGTTGATCCGTTAATTATTATGGCGGCGGCGACTCCCATTCCCGTTGATTTATCGGAATGGTTATTTGCGGGATTATATGGGGGTTCTGGCGTACAATTAGCCAAGTGTAAAACGGTAGATTTAGAAGTTCCTGCGGACTCGGAATTTGTATTAGAAGGAACTATTACTCCCGGAGAAATATTACCCGATGGGCCCTTTGGTGATCATATAGGATATTATGGCGGTGTTGAAGATTCTCCGCTAGTTAGATTTAACTGTATTACCCATCGTCAAAACCCGATTTATTTAACTACTTTTAGCGGTCGTCCTCCCAAAGAAGAAGCGATGATGGCGATCGCATTAAACCGAATTTATACCCCGATTTTAAGACAGCAAGTGTCGGAAATTGTAGACTTTTTCCTACCCATGGAAGCCTTAAGTTATAAAGCAGCAATTATCTCCATTGATAAAGCCTATCCGGGTCAAGCGCGGCGGGCAGCTTTAGCGTTTTGGAGTGCATTACCTCAGTTTACTTATACCAAATTTGTAATAGTTGTGGATAAGGATATTAATATTCGAGATCCGCGACAAGTCGTATGGGCAATTAGTTCAAAAGTTGACCCTTCCAGGGATGTTTTTATTCTTCCAGATACGCCTTTTGATACCTTAGATTTTGCCAGTCAAAAAATAGGATTAGGGGGAAGAATGGGCATTGATGCGACTACAAAAATACCTCCTGAAACCGATCATGAATGGGGAGAACCCCTAGAATCAGATGTTAATACAGCCAAAATGGTAACAAGACGTTGGGCAGAATATGGATTAAATGATCTGAATTTAACCGAAGTTGACCCCAACAAGTTCGGTTATGAGATAAGATAGTTGTAACGTGCTACTATCTAAAAAAAGCTAAAATTTTTAAGGAGACAAGAATGTGGGTTGAAAGCGTAACTTTAAATAACATTAAGTGCTTTAAAAACGAGAAAATTACTTTTACTCGCAGTGCTGGTAATGTTCCTAATCATTGCCAAAAACCCTATTCTTGGATTTCCTTATTAGGGGAAAATGCTGTTGGCAAAAGTACATTGCTACAAGCCATTGGCTTACTGTTAGCAGGGCCAGAAGCAGCTAAAGAACTGTTACCTCGCCCTACGGGTTGGGTTTGTGATTCTAAAAAGCCGGGGAAACTAAGTATTACTTTAAATAAAGAAGAAAATGATGCTGTAATTTTTGGTAAGGTAATTTTTAATAGGAGCCCAATCGAAAAAAAAATTTCCTATTCTTATTTTGTTACAGCAGATAAAGCAGTCAAAGTCGGTAAAGAAACTTATACAGAACCTGCATTAATTGAAGAAAGTTCAAAAATATTAAGTTGGTTGAGAAAGAATGCGTTTGCATCCGATACAAAAGGATGGTTTGCTGCTGGATATGGTGCGTTTCGTCGTCTAACGAGAACCAGTCAAGTTTTAATTCCTAGTTTAGAACCTCCAAAACGATCAAGTAACTTTGCCACTCAATTTAATGAAGATAGTGCTTTGAGTTCATTTGAAAGATGGATGGTTTATTTAGACTTTAGGATTGCCAAAGGAGATCCAACTGCAAAAAAAATGCGAGACATTGGAATCAATGCGATTGAAAAACTACTTCTTGGAAATACAAAAATTGCTGAAGTGAGTATGGAGGGTTTAATTAAATTTGATGTTAATGGTCAAAGGGTTTCAACGATTGGTTTATCAGATGGATATCGCAGTATTATTGCGTTAGCAGGAGATTTAATTTGGCGCTTACTTCAAACCTTTCCTGATTTAGAAGATCCCACTCAAGCATCGGGTGTTGTTTTAATTGATGAATTAGACATTCACTTACATCCTGTTTGGCAACGATTAATTGCTGAATTGCTACGCGAAGTTTTTCCCAACCTTCAGTTTTTTGTTGCTACTCATAGTCCTTTGATTGCAGCCGGAGCCGGAGAAGATGCTTTAACTTTACGTTTAGATATTGTTAACGGAGAAACTAAAATTACACCTGTTGAAGACATCTCAGCTTATGATGTTGACTACATTCTCAGAAGTCCTGCTTTTGGTTTAGAATCTACTCATTCCCCCTCCGCACAGGAGAAAATTCAGCGATATCATGAACTCAGAATCAAAAAAGATAAGCTTTCTAAAGAAGAAGAGCAAGAATTTAACCAATTGAAACTGTTTATGCAGGATAAACAACCTATTTCTCCTCCTGAACCCGGCAGTTTAGATGATAGAATTAATGCGTTTTTGGAGATGAATTTACCTTGATTCCCGTTTCCCGATTAACTCAAGTTCCTACGATTTTAGAAACCAACGCTAATGAATGGCTAACTAAACTCAAAGCGATTAAAGCCAATCCGAAGGCAACAAAAACCGAACTTAAGAATGCTATTAATAAATATAATCAGCCTGAAGTTAAGGAGGCTTTAGTTGGAATGTTTCATGGGAAATGTGCCTATTGTGAGAGCCAGATTCGGATTGTTGATTATGGGGATATTGAACATTTTTATCCTAAAAGCGAATATACTGATTTCACCTTTGAGTGGACAAACCTATTATTATCTTGTAAAATTTGTAATAATTCTAAACATAAAGGGACAAAATTTCCCCTAAATGCTAATCATAAACCTTTGCTCATCGATCCAACTGATAAACAAACAGATATTTTTGAACATCTTAAATTAACTTGGGATCAAACTACTAACAAAGCCTGTATTGATGGGCTTACGGATAGAGGTAAAACTGTTGTAGATATTTTTGATCTAAATGCTCAAAGAGGTACAAGGAAAGAGTTAATTGACGAACGAAGTAAAAAAGTTAAAAGAATGCTTGCTCTTTTAGATCTGGCAACCAGTGAAACAATTGATGATGCTAATAGAAAAAAGGCGATTAATTTACTCAAAGAGTTGTGTAATATTGAAGAAACCTATCTAGCTTTCGCTTTATTTTATATTTTACCATTTTTGGCTCATGAATGTCAAGATTTAGAAGCCATTAATTTATTAAAAAAAGTAGGTCAACGGAGTCCTAGCTATAGCCAATTTGCCAGAATTAATCAATTACTTGATTAACTGTATAGAGGGGTTATTAATATTTACATCTATCCTGGTAAACCCGCCCCTACAATTAATTTCTGATTCACAATTCTAACTTTTCAAACTAGAATCCGAATGACTCAACTGTTGATAATCTGACCGAAACCACTGCGGTAAACGGGAAAGATCTTGAATTTGTAACTGTTCAGGACGACAATATAATAACACCGCCAATAGAGATTTCATGGTGTCTATTTCATTCAAACCTTGATTCATTTGAGAAGCTAAGGTTTTGATAAATTGTTGTTCTGAGGAAGTTAAAGCTTCTTGAGAAAATTCACTTTTTAATAAGGTTCGATAGACTTGACCCATTGAACTTTGATAAACCGATTCTAATGTTGTAGATTCCAAACCCAACCAAAAATCAGCCAATTGTTGACGAATTTGACGTAACTCCTCAATTATAGCCGGATTAGAAGGATCAATTCGATATAAATTAACACATCCTACTAAACGATTTTGGAAGGATTCTGTTTCAGGTAACGCTTGATTTTCCGTAACCGCAGCCGGAGTTTTTGACTCTATTGAGGGTTGTACTTTTTCTAAAACTGACGAATTTTCAAACACCCGTTTGTAATCTTTCAGTAACCAGTGAGGTAAACGAGTATCTGCATTTGCAACTAATATTTTTCCAGGAGGATAATATAACATCAAAACCATCAGAGAATTGAGGGAATCAGACTGTTTGAGTCCAATGGCGTGTTGCGTAACCTGGTTAATAAACTGTTGTTCTTCTGGGGTCAATGGCTCCCGTTGAATGCCTCGATTTAAGAGAATTTGATACCCTTTTCCTAAATCATTTTTATACATTCGTTCTAAATGTTCTGGCGAAACCTGTAACCAATTTTCCGCCATAATTTTTCGGATAGATCGCAACTCATTAATCACAGTTTGATTTGTTTTTTCTAAGTCATAACGATTGACATGAGTAACCAAACTCGATAAATACTGTTGCATTGTTTCTCGATTATTCACGGGAACAGATTTCTGGTTTTGCTGCCAATTTTTAAATAACTGTTGAAAGATTACACCCATTTTAGCGGAGTAGGTTCGACTATCCAAAAATTCAGGATTTTGCTGCATTTTTTGTTGAATTTCCTGCCGTTTTTGTTGTCGTAGTTGCGGTGTATTGGCTAGGGTAATGGCTAAATTAATATAGGCTTCTTCACTATTAGCAATTAAATCAGGAATAGAGAGTGATCGCAACAATGATGCAGCCATCAAAGAACGAAATGAACTGCTATCTCGCACGACAAATAATTCTCCCGCTTGGGATGTTTTCGGGGAAAAAGAAGGAATTCCATCCCCATCTCGCACCACAGTAACTAAACCCACTTCTAAGGGATCAACTAAAGAATTTACTCCCGAAAACGGATAGGAATCTAAATAAACATCCGCTAACTTCAAACATTCTTTAATATCGCTTCGGCTTCCTTGGGGTTTGAGAATAATTAAACGACTCGGATCAATACCATATTGGGCTAAAATTTCTTTGAAATTATTGATCCAGGGAAAGGCTGCATATTGAGAGGCCCAATTGGGATTAAACGGATATAAAACTAACACAGAATTTGGAACTTTTGCTAATATTTTTGCCCAAGTTTCTCGTAATTCAGGAATAATTTTATAGAAATTAGCACCCGAAATAAAGACAACGGCTTGATCAGGAATTCCTAAACGCGAACGAGTGGGAATAAATTGGGCTTGTTCGGGGGGAGTAGCATAATAACTAAAACAATGGGCTGTACCTTTTAGGAGAATTAATTGTTCTCGATATTGGTCTTGAGGATTCTGTTTTGATTCTGTTAAAGTTCCCGAAATATAGTAATCAATATGCCGCATTCCTGTTGTTACACAAGATGACGTTGAGGTAACTTGAATTCGAGCTAACCGATGTAATGCTAATAACGTTATCCCGTGATTAACGGCCGTTACATTGGTTCCAATTAACAGAATATCTAAATCATCATTACGAATTAATTTAACCTGATCTGCTATATTTTTTGGCAGTTGTACCCATCGATATGCACGACTTTTACAGTATTTTTCCAGGGGATGATCATGGGATTGCATTGCATATAAAGTAACCTCAAATTGGGTCTGATCTAAATACTCAAAAACAGGTAGCGTTGAGTAGGTTTCTGTTTGAGGAAGAAAATGGTTACTGAGAATTCCCAAACGAATTTTCTGACGATTTTGAGGACGTTGGGGAAACTGATACTCTAAGGAATGACCTAAACCTTTTAGGGCAAATTCCATAATTTCTGCCCGTTTAATATAAATGTCTTTGAGATTAGCGGTATTAAAATATAAGGGAATTAAGTTAGCGGTTTGGGTAAATTTCCAAGCCAATTCTTTCCAAATTGGGAACTCAGGATCACTCATGAACCGCCCATGAATATAGTTAATCCAACTCTCCAGATAATGATAATAGCGGTCGGCTTCTCCTACTTCCTGAAAAAACTGAGGAACCGCTAACATAAACTTAAAATAATCGTCTAAAAACCATTTAGGAATGGGAGCTTGAATATACCAATTTGTTGAGAGTTGGTAAGGATAGCTATATAATGTAATTGCCAATAAATATTGTTGCCCTTGGGGTTGATTTAATCCAGTTTCTAGGTAAGCATACCAGTCTTGAATTTGAGCTTTTTCTTGGGAGGTTAAGGCTTGATTTTTTAGACCACTATTCAACAGAATTTTATGAGCTTGACCAATTTCTCCTAAATAAGTTTTTTCTAATTTTTCTTTGTCTAAACCTAACCAATATTGAGCGACAATTTGCCGAATTTGACGCAATGAATTCAGAATCGAGGTTGGGTTATTGGTTTGCTTATATTCTTCATTTAAACGAGAAACTTCTGCCAAAATTTGAGCCGGAGTTAAGGTTTTGAGTTGTGCTTTGGGTTGTTGTTGAGGACTGAATAAGGCAATAATCGCTTGTTTAATTGCATCAGATTGACTACATTTTAATGCTTCTTGAATTTGAGCAATAACCGCTTTAGCGTCTCCCTGAATCAACAGTTGTTTAGCGGTATTAATGGCATAAAAAGCATAGTGTTCTCTGGCTTTATTTGATAAATCCATCCCTTGTTTTTCGGGAAGATAAGATTGAGATAGTTCAATTGATTTTAATGTATCTGAAATATTAACACCCATTGCAATTAATCGAGAACTTTCTGAGGTTGAATGTAAACGATAACAAGCTAAAGGTTGAGGTTCATAAGCAATGGGATAATAAGCCGAAATTCGTTTCCACATTTCCCAGTCAGCGGCGGAACCTGCTGCTTCAGAAAACCCTCCTAATGTTTCATAAACACTGCGTTTAACTACCATAGAAGCAAATTGAATTCGCTGCATCACAGCAATGCGTTCTAACCAATTAGAAAGAATTCCGCTTGTTTCCTGTTCTAAAGCTGAAAGTGAGTGCTGTTTTCCCTGTTCATCTATATAATAATGGCGACAAAATGCGGCACCTGCGGTGGATTCTTTTTCTAATAAGTTTCGCATTTGACGATAAAATCCAGGGAGAACTAAATCATCTTGATGCAGAAGATGAATCCACTTTCCCTTCGCACGTTTAATACAATCATTCCAGTTAGGAATTAACCCTAAATTTTGCGGTTGTTGATAAAATTGAACCCGATTTTGACCAACTCGTTTGACTAGAAATTCAATCTCTGGATGCGTTGAACAATCATCAACAACAATAATTTCCATCTCTTCTGAACTCGGTGCTTGACTCAGAACACTATTTAATACTTGTTCTAAATATTTTTCGCCGTTATAAGTCGGAATCATCACTGACCAAAAGGGTCGAATTTGAGAGGTCAAAACCGGAGAAATTGAGGGTGCATTCACGGTATTGAGTTTAGAAAGATCAATATACAGTTGAGACGGATCAATTTTTTCCATTCCCTCTCCTTGGAGTTGAATTTGCTCATCACAGGTTTCTATGATTTCTGGTGATAAGGTTTTCATGAATTGAAATCGCGTTGCGGGGTCAGCAAATCGGTTCCAAATTCTTAATAGATTGGTTTGAACTGTTTGTTGATAGGTTCCTAGTTCAGCAACAGAGTTTAATAATTCTGTGATTAACTTCAGGTAAAAGGGAAGATGGAACTGAGATAAAGCTTGATTCGCTAAATCACAGCAGAAATTATTGACTAAAATTTGATAATTTTGATCCGTTAATTCGATTGAATTTAGATTCAAAAATTGAGCTAATTTTTCCCGTGAGGAGGTATATCTTTTAAAGATTAATATTTCTTCTTCCCGACTTAACTCTTGTTGATGACTTAAAGAGTTTTCAGATAGATTCAAAGTCCCTAATATTTCAGGAATAAAATGGAATTCTCCCCCATTGGCAATTCTAATATAAAAATCTTGATCTCCTCGAACTTTTAAGGTTTGATCAAATAATCCATAGTCATTATGCAGGGATTTTCGCCATATTGGTTGAGAACCCACTTGTGCTAAAAACAATAATTTTAAGCGAGAAAATTCTGACCAGTTCCAGTGCGGTTTACCCTTTAATTGTTCAATATTAACAATTTCTCCTGATGATACAGGTTGTTGATCACCATGTACTAATATTACTTCTGGATGTTCATCTAAATAGGTAGATAACCGTTCTAAAGCGTTTAATTTTAGTCGATCATCGGTATTTTGATTGGTAATATATTGACCTCGTGCAATCGCAATTCCTCGATTCCAAGCTTGATAAATCGGTTCTCGTTCTTCAGTTCTAATGTAAATAATAGAGTCAGGATATTGTTGTTTAAACGCTAAAACAATATCACCTTCATTTTCCAGAGAACCCGAATCCACAACAATAATTTCTAATTTCCCGGTTTTAAATAGGGTTTGATTCACTAAATTTTCTAACCGTCCCCCAATCATTGCTGCTGAATTATAGGTAGAAACAATCGCAGAAACTTTAATTTTAGTTTCAGTTAATCCTTTTTGTTTTAAGGCTAAAACGTGAGTTTCATCTAAACTTATCGCTGGAGGAGATAGCTGTTCTGAGGAGGATTGATCAACCGGAATTTGTTCTAATTCCTCTTGAATAATTTGTTCAACTTCTTGAAAATATTGTTGTCGATAGGTTTGAGATCGTTGACCTTCATACGTCCGAAATCCGCCTATAAATGTCTTGACTAAATGTAATTGTGCATAGCGAGAAAATCTTAACCAGAGTTCAAAATCTGCGGCTAATTGCCAATTTTCTTGTAAATAAGAACCTGTTTTTTCCCAAAGCGATCGCGTCCAAAATGTACTTTCCTGTTGAATCCAAAGATGCTGTAATTCTTGATTCTTTAGAACTCCCTGTTTTTCTAATAATAATTTTCTTGTCCATTTTGGAATAGGAACTTGACGAGGAATGCGTTTACCTTTTCGATCCCATTCCGTCGGAATTCCCATTACCCATTCCACCTGTTTATGGTGTTGAAATGTCGCCGCAATTTTATAAAAAGCGTCAGGATGATATTGATCATCTGAATTCAACCATCCCATAATCTCGCCTGTTGTTTTTTGAAATCCCGCATTTACTCCCGCATAATGACCGCCATCGGGTTGACTTTGCCAATAGGTTAAATACTTTTCATATTTTTTGATAATATTAACTGAATTATCCGTACTTCCCCCATCCATAATTATGTATTCCAAGTTGGGATAATTTTGACTTAAAATCGAATCAATACAAGCTTCTAAAAATTCAGCTTGGTTGAAGGAAGGAGTAACAATAGAAATTTTGGGTAAAGATGAAGAAACTAAAAGTTGATGGGATACAGATTTGATCTTAACGGGTGATTTTTGCCAAAGAATATTATAGGAAATCGGTAGACCAAATTCTTGATAGGATTTTTGAGTCGTGGGTTGCCAAAATTGACGATAAGCTGTTTCTGACATTCCATATAAATCAGGATCAAATTTAATCTCTGAAAGTGGAATCATTGAATTTAAGGTTTTTTGGTGTTTAAATAAATAGGGTAAAAATTGATTTGTCCAAACCTCTGCTTCTTTAACAAGAACATCAAAACAATGCAAGGAAAAGCCATCAGATTTTAAAAGCCGATCAATATCTTGACTAATTTGCTCAAAGGTTGTTTCATTTTCGGCAATATGTTCTAGGGTAGAAATACTAAAAACACAGTCAAAATATTGCTCAGGAAGTTCAGAGTTAAAGTTGCCAATATAATCTAAAATAATTCGGTAGTTTTCCGAGGTCTTAATTTGATTAGGGCCATTGCCGATGCCTTCAAATTTGTCTAAATTCCAACATTCATAATCCTGTTTTAAAGCCTGCAATACTCTGGAATTCCCCCCTCCAATTTCTAACAGTTTTGAGCCCTTGGGTAAATTTTTTGTAATAAAATTATAGACTAATAAATCTTGATAAACTTTCAGGTCACAGGCATCAAGATTAATTTTGTTATAATATCCAAAGGGTTGAAACTGATTAAAATGGCTACGTTTAGAATAGGTAAACTCTTGAAAATCAAGCTGTTGTTTTTGTGTTTTTAAGTTTTGCACGGTTTGGATTAAAGTATTTTGAACAATTGCAGCCATTTTTGACCAAGAATAGTGAGAAGCTTGTGCTAAACCCGCTTCAATTAAAGGTTGACGGACTTCGGTTTTTTGAATTTCTTCTAATGCTTGAAGCATTTCTAAAACCCGATCTTCATTAACATAATAAGCCGATGTTTTAGCAATTTCGGGAATTGAACCTTTGCGACAGGTAATCACCGGACAACCACAGGTCATTGCTTCAATAATTGGCATTCCAAATCCTTCATATTTAGAAGGATACACCAATGCGATCGCACCGGAATAACCCCGTCTCAATTCTTCATCACTCAGTTGTAATAAATGAATTTTCAACCCTTGAGCATAACCTTGAAATTCGGCTTCTAAAGTGGGTTCTCCTCCCACACAAATAATTTCAAAATCTCGGTTATTTTTGAATTCAGCTAAGGCTTTAAAGAATAATAAAGTATTTTTATAGCCTCCTGCACCTAAACGTTGACCGACTAAAATAAAATAGGGTTTATTGATGCCATATTTTTCTTTAAACTGTTGAATTTCTTCTATTTTTGCGGGTGAAAATCCTGAAGGGACTCCACAATGAGCGACTGTAATTTTATCCGGTTGAATCTTCGGGAAAAACTGAACTAAATCCTGAGCCGTATTTTTAGAAATTGTGATATAAGCGGATGCGTGTTCAATTCCATAATGTTTTTCTCTCCACATGGGAGTTTTTAAATCCAGTCCTAATTGTTCGGGGATCATGTCATATCCCATAAAAACGGAAGGTGTTGTTAGGGGAGTTGTATAATAAGTAGAAATAAAAATATCTGCATTTTCTTGATCACAAATTGTTTGTAAGAGTTGACGATCTTGATCAACTTTATTATAATCATAAACAGGAATTTTGTGATATTGAATTCCTGCAATTTTCGGGGCTGTTCCGGCTCGATCTAACACAATAATCTGTTGACAAAAATCTCCTTTAGACCATTGTTCTAGTAAGGATTTCCAAACTCTAGCAATTCCGGTGTTTTGAATTTGGAAAAATACGCCATCAATGACAACTTTAATTAACTTTTGATTAGACATTATTTTATTCTCTAAAGGTTGGTGATTAATGTTTTTTCGAGTTGCTATTGCTTTTAAGAAATCCGGCTCAATTAATGAGGGTAGAGGATGAGGAGGAGATTCTATAGACACTACTTTTTTCCAAGCAGATTCTGATAGTTTTATTTCCGTTAATAGATGTAAATTACTGCCATCGGAATATAAATTTAACTTAAATTTTTCAGCAATTTTTACTAAAGATTGATAGGTATAGAGCGCAATATGTTGACCTTCATGGAGGGCATAATACCACCATTCATCGGGTTTAGGATGATGAGTCGGGAGCAGTTGGGTACTGAATAACAAATTTTTAGATAACTTTAATAATCTTGGAATTTCCTCCAGGGGATTAACAAAGTGTTCAAAAACTTCAAAAGCCGTGACTAAATCATAAGTTTCTTGTTCATTTCCTTCAAATCCCTGATAAAATATATTTTGACAATATTTATCATATCCATAAAAATTTAGCCCCGAATCTCGCATCAGACGCACAAATAAACCATAACCACAACCATAATCTAAAAATTTTCCTTGGGGATGAAAACCCGATAAAATTAACTGTTGAGTAATTTGAGAAAATTTAAAATTCCGGGCTACTAATCCCACATCACTGATGGCGATAGGATTAGAATAAGCTATATCTAACCAATAAGGATCTTCAGTTTGCACAAATCCACAAACCGAACATTTAAAATAATCAATAGAATAGGTATTTAAAATTGTAGCTTCAGCAAAATAGGGAGATAAGGAACTACAAATTTTACACAGGGAATTTTGCTTAACTTTCGGTTGACGTTCAACTTGCACAACAATTTGACCTTAAACAGAACGGAGTGAAAAATCTTTTACTATATTACTCCCTGGTCGCTGCCTCTGCTCTGTTTTGAGTACAACTGCTCAAACCCTCTGGGCTGGGGACTAATTTAGATGATCAACGAGACCCTACCCAGTCTTGATGAAAAATACGTTAAGATTAGTAACAATAACAGAACGATACCAGAGTCCTGTGGACTCGCAGCAACAGTAGGAGGATAGACCTCGGTGAATAAACGCTGGAGAAATGCGGGGTTATACGCCCTGCTTGCCATTGTAGTCTTAGCATTAGCAACCGCCTTTTTTGACAAACAGCCCCAAACGCGGGAAAGCTGGAAGTATAGTACCTTTATTCAAGAAGTCAAGAATAATAAAGTTGAACGGGTCAGCCTCAGTTCCGATCGCTCCAGAGCCTTAGTTAAGGCTCAAGATGGGAGTCAAGTTTTAGTCAACCTCCCCAACGATCCGGCGCTGATCGATATCCTGACTCAAAATAATGTTGATATTTCGGTTTTACCCCAAAACGATGAGAGCTTTTGGTTCAAAGCCCTCAGTAGCCTATTTTTCCCCGTTTTACTCTTAGTCGGCCTATTCTTCTTACTGCGCCGCGCTCAGAATGGCCCTGGTAGTCAAGCGATGAACTTTGGCAAGTCTAAAGCTAGAGTCCAAATGGAACCCCAAACCCAAGTTACCTTCGGGGATGTGGCGGGTATTGAACAGGCGAAACTGGAACTCAGCGAAGTCGTAGACTTCCTGAAAAATGCCGATCGGTTTACGGCCGTGGGTGCGAAAATTCCCAAAGGGGTGTTATTAGTCGGCCCCCCAGGAACCGGAAAAACCCTATTAGCCAAAGCGGTTGCGGGTGAAGCCGGAGTTCCCTTCTTTAGTATTTCCGGTTCGGAATTTGTGGAAATGTTCGTCGGGGTCGGTGCGTCCCGGGTTCGTGACCTGTTTGAACAAGCCAAAGCCAATGCGCCCTGTATCGTATTTATCGATGAAATTGACGCCGTTGGTCGTCAACGGGGTGCGGGTTTAGGCGGGGGTAACGATGAACGGGAACAAACCCTGAACCAATTATTAACAGAAATGGACGGGTTTGAAGGCAATAACGGAATTATTATTATTGCCGCCACCAACCGCCCCGATGTCTTAGACTCCGCCTTATTGCGTCCCGGTCGGTTTGACCGTCAAGTCGTCGTTGACCGTCCCGACTATAACGGCCGTTCAGAAATTCTCCGAGTTCATGCACGAGGTAAAACCTTAGCTAAAGATGTGGACTTGGACAAAATTGCCCGTCGGACACCTGGGTTTACCGGGGCAGACTTATCCAACCTGTTAAACGAAGCAGCCATTTTAGCCGCCCGTCGCAACTTGACCGAAATTTCAATGGATGAAGTCAATGATGCCATTGACCGGGTATTAGCTGGCCCTGAGAAGAAAGATCGGGTGATGAGCGAAAAACGTAAAACCCTGGTGGCTTATCACGAAGCCGGTCACGCTTTAGTCGGGGCGTTAATGCCCGACTATGACCCCGTACAGAAAATTAGCATTATTCCTCGCGGTCGGGCCGGAGGGTTAACCTGGTTCATGCCCAGTGAAGAACGCATGGACTCCGGTTTATTCAGCCGTTCCTATTTGCAAAATCAAATGGCCGTCGCCTTGGGCGGTCGGGTCGCTGAAGAAATTATCTTCGGGGAAGAAGAAGTTACAACAGGCGCTTCTAACGATTTACAACAGGTGACTCGTGTGGCCCGTCAGATGATTACTCGTTATGGGATGAGCGATCGCCTTGGCCCAGTGGCGTTAGGTCGTCAGCAGGGGAATATTTTCCTGGGACGCGATATTATGTCGGAACGAGATTTTTCTGAAGAAACTGCTTCTACTATTGATGGAGAAGTCCGTAAACTGGTGGATGAAGCTTATAAACGGGCAAAACAAGTGTTAGTTGAAAACCGCCATGTTTTGAATCAATTAGCGGATTTGTTAATTGATAAAGAGACGGTAGATGCGGATGAACTGCAAGAATTGTTAGCCAATAATGATGTGAAAATGGCTGCGATCGCTTAATTCAATGTTCAAAAATTGAAGGGTTTTATAGCAGTTACCAGAACGGTTAGAACATAGACTGATTCAGCCAACCTATAAGGTTAAGTCTTGTTCTTCCTGTTCCCTGCTATAAATAGAAATCGGGCTATTTCCAGAGATAGAAATAGCCCGATTTTTTATAGGAATTAGCAGTGGGATTTGATCTGAATTTAACCTCGTTTGAATTAACGCAGAAAGCAACTCACGATCCACAAAATAGTAAAAGTGATTAAAGAAATAAACCGCTCAACAGCAAAAGCTGTTCCAGTAATTGGACTTAGTAAACTCCCTAACAATAATCCCGTAATTAAACCCACCACCGTTAGTAAAACGGCTCGACCAAACTTATTTTCTTTACGGTTTAGAAAATACAAGCAAGAGCCAACTCCCAAGGCGAGAGTCAGGGTTAAAATGGATTCCGGTGAACCCGGATATAGACTTAAACCCCCTAACGCCACATAGATTCCCGATGGCCATATCAGATCAGCACGGCTGGGAGTATCCAGCAGTTGTTGTAACCAATTAGGCTTTTGGTTGGCTGGAGGTTGAACACCAGGCGGGGGGGTTGGGGTCGCTCGTTCAGGAAAACGAATCCGTTCCGGGACTTTAATTTTGCCCTCTTGCCGCAGTTTTAGCCGATCCATCAAAATGGCATCATAAGCTGCTTCAATCGATTCAAGCAGCTTACGCTCACCACTATATTGTTGTTTTAGGCGATCCCGGGCTTCCTGAATTTCATCAAAGGAAGCATCAACGGTAACCCCAAGCTGTTCGTAGGGACTTTGCTCGCTCATCGGACTTTTATTTATACCGTTTCATTAAATGTAAGCTTAACTCAATCTCTATCCAAAGCGTTGCTCTGTTCAGAGACTTCCCCTCATACCTCTAATATTAACCACTGATTTGCTAGTGGACAAGGGGAGCAAGGGCAAGAGAAGAAATGATAGATACTCCTTCGGTGACAGCCAACACCCCAGTTAACAGGTTAACAGGCAAGATGCCTGTTCCACAGATGACAGCCTAATTACTAACAATTCCTGACCATTGAACTTTTTTCAAGTTGTCTCGACGGTAGGAGAAAAAGGCGTTGGGGTCTTGATAGGTACAATAGGGTGCGATCGCTACTTGGTCGGGTATAATGCCTAATTGTTCGAGTTGTAAACTATTGAAGCGACGCACATCTAAACGGACTTTGTTGGGTTCAGAATCAGGCAATAGTGGGGAATTTGGCAATTGATAAATTTGTTCTAATATCTCTGTTGATGCTTCAGTTTCAGTGTTAGAAATTAAGCTTTGAGCTAACTGTGTGGCGACATCTAAGGAAACTTGATAAACTTGTCCTGAAATAGCTGGGCCTAATGCTACTCGCAGATCTTCGAGTTGACTACCGACCGCTTGAAAATGTGCGATCGCTTCAGGAACAATTTTAGCAGCCGTTCCTCGCCATCCCGCATGAACCGCCGCTACTTTCCCCGTTTGAGTATCCGCAATTAATACCGGAACACAATCAGCCGTAGCAACCCAAACCGCTTCTGAAGAATTTTCTGTAAATAAACCATCCGCTTCTACTAAAGGTATTTCTTCAGATGTTAAATGATCTAGAGGATTTACAGTTCCCGTTTTTAACACTACATTTCCATGTACTTGCTTAACTCGATACACGGGAATTGCAGGTTGTAAAACATTCACTAAATCTGTTGGAGTTCGAGGACTAAAGGAACGAGTAAAAAAACCATGTTGCCAATCTTTAAGCAAACTACAGGTTAAATACGGTAATCCATCCCAGCTTTGCCAGTGCCAAGTGTGCATAAAATTATGATTAGGAACTGTTGCAACTACAAACTTTCTTGATTTTAACGGATTTCTTAGTGTCTTTGTGACGAGTGTGTTTCCTGCAAAAATTCCCCCTAGCTGACAAAACCAAAAACCCCTATAGATTAAACGATTTGCTGTGACCCTAAATTTATCCCGTTTACAATCAGCCTTACAAACCCTTGTAGAGACGTTCCATGGAACGTCTCTACCCAATATTTACTATTTTGATAGCTTAATTTCTACCAATCAAACGGCTTGGGAACTCTTAGAACAGGGTGAACCTTCGGGAACCGTTGTTATCGCCGGACAACAAACCGCCGGACGGGGACAGTGGGGGCGAGAATGGCAGTCGAGTCAGGGGGGGTTATTTTTATCAAAAATTGTGGATCTCAAGCTTCCAGTGAGTCAAAAAGCCCAATTAAGCTTATGTTCTGCCTGGGGTATTGCGACTATTTTGCGTGATCGCGGTTGTCCTGTTCAACTCAAATGGCCGAATGATTTAATCTTAAATCAGCGCAAATTAGGAGGAATTCTCACCGAAACCAAAATTTCTCAAGATCGCATCACCCAAGCCGTGATTGGAGTCGGGATAAACTGGAGCAACCGGGTTCCTGAAATCGGGATTAATTTACAAACCTTTTTTGCTAATTCTGAGACACCGCCGATTCAATCCCTAGAATTTTTAGCAGCATTAGTCTTACAGGGATTAGACTTAGGAATTCAACAATTATCTAGTGCTAATATTAATAAAGTTTTAACGGATTATACCCAACTATTAACCAGTATTGGCAAGCCCATCTCAATTGGCGAGCAAAAAGGTGTAATTATAGGAATTTCGGAACAGGGAAACCTGCGAGTCGGTCTGTATCCTAAGACCGAAATCGGGTTTTCTCAAGAAATTGACCTCAAGCCCGGTACAATAAGTGTCGGCTATAGTTAAACGGTTAGATCATCATTGGTTTTGTGAGGACGATGACGGAACCCAGTTACCCCCATAAAAAATATTCATCCCCGAAAACCCGACCAGGGCATTTGCACCAGTGGTCAGGACGGTATGCCCTTTTGGGTTTAGGTTGTCTGACAGGTTTAGTGCTATTAAGTAGCCGTGTAATTGCTACGGATGAATTTTCGATTCCAACAGAAGCTGAACCTGTGGAAGCGGTTGTTCCCGCAGCAGCCAGTGACAGTCAAGAGAACAAGCAAGATGCCTATTCCACGGAAACTACCACAGAATATAGTGATCCTGTTATTGTTCCTGATACTGAACCCCAGGTTGAACCTGAAGTCACCTATAGTGAACCCGCACCTGCTATAGATAATTCCATAGAACCTGAGCCCAGTTATTCTGAACCTGCCTATAATCCTGAAACGGAATATAATTCAGAACCATCGCAACCCGAAATTCCTAATATTGTTCCGCCTCCTGAACAAGAGATTGTTTTACCGGACATCCCCCCCGCAGCAGATTCTCCGGCTAATGCTTATATTGATCCAACGGATTACCAAGTTGGCGCAACGGATGGGTATGAACCTCCCTCTACAGTGGTGTTTTCAGATCGTTCAACCGGATGTGAAGCAGCTTTACAGTTAGGACAAGCGGCTGGAGATTTATGCTCCCCTGTCTATCCTTCTCAAATCTATCAAGCAGAAGGTAATCAAGTTCCCTATATTGGCAATACTCCCTATATCGGAAATAGTAATAACTCGATTCCTAACCCCTTAGTTAATCCAGGAAATTTTGCCTCTGACTCTAACGGGTATGTTGCCAACTCTGAACCAGCCTTTGGGGGTAGTTCTGAAGAAAGTTATACCTCATCTTGGCAACCTGAACCCGTTGATTATGGCTCTGGCGGGTCATACTCTGGGGAAGTGGCCGTTAGCGGGTTTAGTCCGATTCAAGTTGGCCCGATTGCGGTCAGCAGTATGAGCAATTCCGGTCTGGCTTATTATAACCGCAGCCAACGTCCGGCATCTGTGCGCGGAAATGGCGATACTAGCGTTCTTTTTCCCTTGACAATTCCAGCGCCGATTACCTCTTTATTTGGTTGGCGACAACATCCGGTTCTCGGTTATGGCCGTTTTCACACGGGGATTGATTTAGGTGCCGATGAAGGAACTCCGGTTGTGGCGTCCTATTCGGGTCAGGTGTCCGTTGCAGATTGGTTAGGGGGTTATGGGATGGCGGTGGTGCTGAGTCACTCGGCAAAATCCGAAGAAACCCTCTATGGTCACTTATCGGAACTGTTTGTTAAACCGGGAGAAACCGTTAAACAAGGCGATGTGATTGGACGAGTCGGTACTACGGGGGTGTCAACGGGGCCGCATTTACACTTTGAATTGCGAAAACTCACCAGTCAAGGTTGGGTGGCGATTGACCCCGGAAATGATATTCAGGTGGCGCTGGCTCAACTGTTAAATACAATGAAGGTGGCGGAAGTTCCCTCGGCGGAGTTTATTGCCAAATTAGCCGAAAAAACAACGGATGCAGAAACGGGAACCCCGAAATTACCGCCTTTACCCCCAGGTATTGATGTGATGATTCCTAATTTAGAACCTCCAACTCTTAACTTTGGATTTGCAGAAAATAGTGAACGAACCTGACGGTCAACTGGGTACAGTTAGACCGCTATAGTTCATGTTTTATTGCATCTTGTGGAGGTGTCACTGTTTCAACTCTTAGAAAGTACATTGAGAATCAGGATGCTCCCGAAATATAATTGTCGGACTCCGTACCGGAGTCCGACGAGCATTTCATCCCGGCGGTGATTTATTCGGGGTACTCCGCGCCAGCGCTCCGAGACATCCCCTCTAAATACACCGAGGGACTTCCCTGCTGTTAGGTTAAAAGTCTAGGGTAGAGAAATTAGAAAAGCCAACAATTAAAATAGGAATAATCCGATGTAAGATTTGATCTTTCAATTATCCTGAAAGGTTGGTCTAATTTTTTTACCGTGAGTGTTATGACTTTTTCTCCCAAGTGTTCCACAGGCAGCGAAATTCGTCAAAAATTCCTGAACTTCTATGCCGAAAAAGGGCATAAAATTCTGCCCAGTGCCTCCTTAGTTCCCGAAGACCCGACGGTGTTGTTAACCATTGCGGGGATGCTACCCTTTAAACCGATATTTCTGGGACAGCGACAACCGGAAGTTCCCCGCGCTACCACCTCCCAAAAATGTATCCGTACTAATGATATTGAAAATGTAGGCAGAACGGCCAGACATCACACCTTTTTTGAAATGTTGGGCAATTTCAGCTTTGGAGACTATTTTAAACAACAAGCGATCGCATGGGGATGGGAAATTTCCACAAAAGTCTTTGAGTTACCCCCAGACCGTTTGGTTGTCAGTGTGTTTGAGGAAGATGACGAAGCTTTTGCCATCTGGCGTGACGAAATTGGTGTGCCTCCCCAACGCATTAAACGCATGGGAGAAGCGGATAACTTCTGGAAATCTGGCCCTACTGGCCCCTGTGGCCCCTGTTCGGAAATTTATTATGATTTTCACCCCGAACGCGGCGAGGATAATATTGATTTAGAGGATGATTCTCGGTTTATTGAGTTTTATAACTTAGTATTTATGCAATATAACCGAGATAACGATGGTATTTTAACCCCATTACAGAATAAAAATATTGATACGGGCATGGGGTTAGAACGCATGGCACAAATTTTACAGCAAGTTCCTAATAATTATGAAACCGATCTGATTTTTCCGATTATTAAAACAGCGGCGGAAATTGCCCAAATTGACTATCACAAATCCGATGATAAAACCAAGGTTTCTCTAAAAGTAATTGGGGATCATATTCGGGCGGTTGTGCATTTAATTGCTGATGGAGTTACGGCTTCTAATATTGGCCGGGGTTATATTGTCCGGCGCTTAATTCGTCGGGTAGTTCGTCATGGTCGGTTAATTGGAATTAATCAGGAATTTACAACCTTAGTATCTGAAACTGCAATTCAATTATCAGAAGCTATTTATCCGAATGTGCGTCAACGGGAAACTGCAATTAAAGGGGAATTACAGAGGGAAGAAACCCGTTTCTTGGAAACTTTAGAAAGAGGGGAAAAACTGTTAGCAGAAATTATCGCGAAGGCGACCCCCACCAACCTCCCCCTTAGTAAAGGGGATGCTACAACTTCCCCTCTTACCAAGCAGGCTACAGATATTTCTTCCCCCATTAGTAAGGGGGGACTAGAGGGGGGTGAAATTTCCGGTCAAGATGCTTTTGTTTTATATGACACCTACGGTTTCCCCCTAGAATTAACCCAAGAAATTGCCGAAGAAAATGGGTTAACTGTTGATATTAAAGGTTTTGAAACGGCAATGGAAGAACAACGTCGCCGTTCTCAAGATGCCCATGAAACTATTGATTTAACCGTACAAGGAAGTTTAGATCAATTAGCAGAACATATTCACCCAACGGAATTTTTAGGCTATACTTTATTAACATCTGATGTCAAAGTTGAAGCAGTTTTAGTGAATGGAAAACCTGTAGAAACAGCAGAAGCGGGAACAGAAATTCAAGTAATTTTGAATAAAACTCCCTTTTATGCCGAGTCTGGGGGACAAATTGGCGATCGCGGTTATTTAAGTTATGGTGATACCGTAATTCGGATCGAAGATGTTAAAAAAGAATCCAATATTTTCATCCATTTCGGACGAATTGAACGGGGAATAATAACCCCAGGAATGACCTTAACTGCCCAAATTGATCGCGCCTGTCGTCGTCGCGCCCAAGCTAATCATACCGCAACCCATTTGTTACAATCAGCCTTAAAATTAATAGTAGATTCCTCTATTTCTCAAGCGGGTTCTTTAGTTGATTTTGAGCGTTTACGGTTCGATTTTAATTCTCCCAAGGGGTTAACCTCTGAAGAAATTCAACAAATTGAAGATCAAGTTAATAGTTGGATCACCGAAGCACATCCGGCGGTTATTGCAGAAATGGCAATAGAAGCCGCCAAAGCCAAAGGCGCTACCGCTATGTTTGGAGAGAAATATTCTGATATTGTGCGGGTGGTCGATTATTCTGGGGTTTCGATGGAATTATGCGGGGGAATTCATGTTAGTAATACCGCCGAAATTGGTCTATTTAAGATTATTTCAGAAACGGGTATTGCATCAGGAATTCGACGGATAGAAGCGGTAGCAGGACAGGCGGTTTTAGATTATTTGAAAGTCAGGGATACGGTGGTTAAGGAATTAGGCGATCGCTTTAAAGCTAAACCCGAAGAACTTCCCGAACGCATTACGAATTTACAACAGGAGTTAAAAGTTACTCAGAAACAATTAGAAGCAGTTAAAGCCGAATTAGCGATCGCCAATTCCCAACAATTATTAACCACTGCTGAAACTATTGGTGAGTTTAAATTAATTGTAGCAGAACTCCATGATGCCGATGCAGAATCATTAAAAACCGCCGCAGAAAGGTTACAACAAAAGTTAGGAGAAAGTGCCGTTGTCTTGGGTTCAGCAACAACCGATGGTAAGGTTAATTTTGTTGCAGCGTTCAGTAAAGCTGTTAATAATAAAGGCTTACAAGCGGGTAAATTTATCGGCGGTATTGCCAAAATTTGCGGCGGTGGCGGCGGCGGACGTCCGAATTTAGCCCAAGCTGGCGGTCGGGATGCAACGCAGTTAAAAGCAGCGTTAGAGAGTGCAAAAATGCAGTTAGTTGAAGGGTTGAAATAAGTTAAATTAACCCCTCCCCTAGCAGGTGAGGGGCTTTTTATATTTTGAGATTTAGAAAGGAGAGCAACTATGGCCTCAACTGTAAAAGTTTATTTTGATAAAGAAGGCGATTTTTTAGAAGTTTTATTTTCGGATCAACCGGGTTATATGCGAAAAACCGATAATGATGCGATTATGGAACGAGTGGATGAAGCCGGAAATTTATTAGGGTTTTCTGTATTAGCTGTGAGTCAGTTATCAACAGATCAACCATTAGTGGCTCAGTTAGTAGCGGGTGCTAAAATTTAAGTTTTTAGGTAGATATTGTTAACAAAAACTAACACCGAATTTAGCACAACCTGGCGGTCGGGATGCATTGTGCTCAACGCCTTACGGCATCAAAGGTGAGATCACACCCGGAAAAGGCGGAGGGATTACGGTTAATGAAGTGCTCAACGCCTTACGGCATCAAAGGTGAGATCACTACCCATATTAATTACGAGCATGACAGCTTCTACAAGTGCTCAACGCCTTACGGCATCAAAGGTGAGATCACCATTGGACGGCCCTCTATAATTTTAGTGATTATATGTGCTCAACGCCTTACGGCATCAAAGGTGAGATCACTTGTGAATGTAGTTGTTAAAAAATCCCCATCACAAATAGTGCTCAACGCCTTACGGCATCAAAGGTGAGATCACAAGCCACCATTCGCCATCTTCCTTTTCGTCAGAATCGTGCTCAACGCCTTACGGCATCAAAGGTGAGATCACAAGCAGACTGTGAATAGATGTAATTATTGGGATTGTGCTCAACGCCTTACGGCATCAAAGGTGAGATCACTAGGTGAACTCTGGAGCCGCGAAGATTTAAGCACGTGCTCAACGCCTTACGGCATCAAAGGTGAGATCACTACTGCATTACTGCTTAAGCTATCCCCAGGTTTTTGTGCTCAACGCCTTACGGCATCAAAGGTGAGATCACACAATTTTAACGTGAAAACTTTCGAGTACAGAGAATGTGCTCAACGCCTTACGGCATCAAAGGTGAGATCACATTCAATCCAGGGAAAGCGGACGCTAAATTGTCCATAGTGCTCAACGCCTTACGGCATCAAAGGTGAGATCACACTTGTCCCGAAAGCAGACCAATTACTGCCCGTAGGTGCTCAACGCCTTACGGCATCAAAGGTGAGATCACCGGGGATCTGGGTTGAGTGTGTTGAATCGGATATCACGTGCTCAACGCCTTACGGCATCAAAGGTGAGATCACCCGAAAAATGACGAAAACGAGACGTTACAATTAACAGTGCTCAACGCCTTACGGCATCAAAGGTGAGATCACTTGATATATTTCGCTGTTAGGGGCTGATCGCCCTCTTTGTGCTCAACGCCTTACGGCATCAAAGGTGAGATCACTACGACTGGGGAAAAGAACGAAACCGCACCTATCCAGTGCTCAACGCCTTACGGCATCAAAGGTGAGATCACTTTTAGTGGAGTAGATACCCGTTCCAACGGCTCCAGTGCTCAACGCCTTACGGCATCAAAGGTGAGATCACTTCTTTGCTTAGGCTTAAGTGGGGGTATTTCGATGTGCTCAACGCCTTACGGCATCAACGGTGAGATCACAGAAGTTGTTTACCTTTTTGGTAATTCCGTCCTGTGTGCTCAACGCCTTACGGCATCAAAGGTGAGATCACCGCCATAGCAGGGATAG
>CAITND010000105.1 GCA_903893625.1 uncultured Oscillatoriales cyanobacterium | reverse complement strand
AGTTTCCTCTTCCTAGTTCTTGATTTCCCTGAGTTAAGAAAACCTGAATTATTCTGTCCCAATGTGAAAAAATCAGTAATCAGTAATCAGTGATCACGGATTCAGATGGATTTCACGAATTTCACAGATTTGTAGTAGGGGCGGGTTCATCAAGATTTGAGTGAATTTAGTCAAGATATCAAAGAACCCGCCCGTAACAGTCAACAGTCAACAGTAATCAGTCAATAAATTTATGGCTTTTAGTGTTATTAAACAACGCAACTTATGGTGGGCGATTTCCAGTGCAATTATTCTGGCTGGAATCATTGCTATGGCAATTTCTTGGACTCGCCCAGATATTGGCGCACCTTTACGTCCAGCGTTAGATTTTGTGGGAGGAACTCGCCTTCAGTTAGAACTCGATTGTTCTGTCCCCAATAATTGTAATGGCCCGATTGAGATTACTGAGGTTCGGGACGTTTTAGCGACTCAAGGATTAGCGAATAGTTCAATTCAACTGTTAGATAAAGATTCGAGTAAAAAAGATAAGCAAATTGTTTCTATCCGTACAAAAACTTTAAACGTTGAAGAACGTTCAAATTTGCAAAATGCGTTAAGTCAAAAAATCGGAGCATTTGACCCAAAAGGAATTTCAATTGATACCGTTGGCCCCACCGTTGGCCGTCAAATTTTTCTATCGGGATTAACGGCTTTATTATTATCTTTTGCCGGAATTACGATTTATTTAACCTTTCGGTTTAAGTTTGACTATGCCTTTTTTGCCTTTGTTGCTTTATTCCATGATGTTTTGATTACTGTGGGAATTTTTTCAATTTTAGGCTTATTTTTAGGCGTAGAAGTTGATAGTTTATTTCTGGTTTCTCTCTTGACAATTGTGGGATTTTCTGTTAATGATACGGTGGTAATTTATGACCGTGTTCGGGAAGTGATCACCCGAAACCCCGATCTTCATATTAATCAAGTGGTGGATGATGCAGTAGAACAAACCTTAGCCCGATCTATTAACACCACGTTAACAACTCTATTGCCCTTAACTTGCATTTTCCTGTTTGGGGGTGAAACCCTTAAATATTTTGCTTTAGCATTATTAGTGGGCTTCATTGCTGGTGCTTATTCCAGTATTTTTATTGCTAGTACAATGTTAGCGTGGTGGCGCGATCGCAAACCCGCTTCTGTGTCTTTAGCCACCGAAAAAGATTAAATTGGATGTTGGTTATCAGTTGTCAGTTAACAGCCAACAGTCAACTATTTTCAAGAAGAATGAACAGGGGTTAAATTCCAATCAGGACGCAGGTTTTTTGCCCCTCTTAAATAGGGATGATAAACTTGAGTTTGGATGGGTAGGTTAATATGAATTAAGAAGCGAATACACTTTTCTAAACTGCCTTCGACGTGCATTTGTTGAACATCTAATAAAGGAACATTGTGCCAATGGGGACGTTCACGAGCGATCGCGGCGGGGAAAATAGCATCTAAATCTTTAGTAACAGAAAATGTCAAACTAATAATTTCATCAGGATCAAGTTGATTACGGGTTTCCAATTCATCTAATAATTCTATAACCGCTTCTCGAATGGCTGCAACTGAGTTATCTGAAACCGTTGTTGCGCCCCGAATTGCACGAACTCGCCAGTCCACAAATAGAATCCTCCGATATTTAAGATGTTCATTGTTCCCAGTGTAGCAAGAGACGGAGACAAGGGGGAAACAGGGGAGTAGAGTCAGGAGGGTTTCATGATCTCGTTTGACATTCTCCTCGCTTCTACAAGGGGGATTCCAAATATCAAGGTTGAAAATTTCTGTTTCTACGAGTTCCCTGACTAGGTTGTGACAATCTCCCGAATCCCCTACCCCTAGAATTGTGATTTTGGGGGATTTGGACGAAGTTACCCTAGCTGAGTCTTCCTTTGTGTTGTATTCTCTGGAGTGTTCTATCAGTTGGATTGATAAACACAACAAGTATTTCGTCCTTGAGCTTTCGCTTGGTATAGAGATTGATCTGCCCGATCAAAAATATCCTCAATTCGAGTATCCTGGGATTCAAAAATTGCTATACCAATGCTCACCGTTATTTGTAAATTACCTTTTTCAGTGGGGATGGAAAGGTCAGCAATTAAACGACAAATCCCTTGGGCAAGTTGAAAAGCATCTTCAAGATTAGTTTCAGGTAATAAAATCACAAATTCTTCTCCGCCATAGCGTCCAAAATGATCAAATTCTCTGAGATAATTTCCAACAACGGAAGTAAACGTGATTAAAGTGCGATCGCCGATCTGATGACCATAATGATCATTAATTTGTTTAAAATGATCTAAATCTAACATCAATAAAGAAAAGATAGTTCCATCTCGAATAGACCGATTAAATTCTGCTTCAGCGAATTCAAAAAAACTGCGACGATTTAAGATTTGGGTAAGCGGGTCAAGTTGAGCTAATCGTTTAAGTTTGAATAACGCCTTTCTCAAGTTATCCGTTGTTTGTTTCAGGGTTAAATGGGTTTTCACCCGCGCTAACAATTCATTTTTGATAAAAGGTTTAGTAATATAATCGATCGCCCCCAATTCAAAGGCATTGACTAAATTATCTTGTTCATGATTAGCCGTGAGAAAAATAATCGGAATTTCTTGAAGCTCTGGATCACTTTTCAGAAGTTTACAAACCTGTAATCCATCCATTTCTGGCATCATTAAATCTAACAAAATCAAATCAATTTGATTATTTTGTAGCCGATTTAAAGCTTGGGAACCACTGATAGCAAAGGTGGTGTTATATCCGACTTCATCAAGCATTTCTCCAACCAGTTTTAGGTTGTGGCTAATATCATCAACAATTAAGATCAGAAAATTTTCGGGGATGAATGAATCTAGTTGCA
Organism: uncultured Oscillatoriales cyanobacterium; assembly: GCA_903893625.1. Lineage (GTDB taxonomy): Bacteria > Cyanobacteriota > Cyanobacteriia > Cyanobacteriales > Microcoleaceae > Planktothrix. The sequence goes on along the minus strand of CAITND010000105.1, from coordinate 14,597 downwards.
TAAATTAAATTTCTCCTTGATGATGAAGTTGTAAAGTTTCTCGAATATCGGGAAAATGATCAACGGTTTGAGGAATATTATTCCAATCAAATGCTTCTAGCTGGGTTTGTAGGGTGTTTACATAATCTAATAAGGGTTGATATTGATACTGTTGTCCCCAAGTTGCTAGACGTTGAACAAAATTCTGTAAATCTCTTGTTTTTAAGGTTTTTCGTAAAGAATTCCAAACCTGTTCTTCTTCCTGTTGAAGTTTAAATAGCAGTTCTGTCCATTCCACAGAACCCGCGACTAAGGGGGGGAAACCTAACATTTTTTCCGGCTCAATAGCTTCCCTCATCGTTAGATTTTCCGTTTGATATTTTTGCTTTAAATGTTTTTTCATTTCTGCCACTAATTGGATTAAACTAACAGGTTTTCGCAAAAAACCTTGACAGAGTTGTTTGACTCCTGTTTGTTCCTCGTTTTGACAGGAAGCGGTGATAATTATAATCGGAATTTGTCGAGTTTGTTCATCTTGTTTAAGAAGTTGAGCAACGGTTTGTCCATCCATTTCTGGCATTCTTAAATCTAGCAAAATCAAATCAGGTTGATGAACTTTGGTGATCTGAATTGCTTGTGTTCCATTCTCCGCCAGCAATAGTAAATGGTGACTTCCGGCAAAATATCCCCGAATCAATTCTCGGTTGGATTCCACATCATCAACAACTAAAATGGTACTAGATTGAAATTGGTTAAGATTGCGATCTTGACGAGAATTTGATTTAACAGTGATGGGATTTTGAACGAGGGAAACCTCTGGAAATACAAACGTAAAAATACTGCCTCGTCTCAATTGGCTTTGGAGCAATACAGTTCCACCCATCATTTGAGTTAAGCGTTGAGTAATAGCCAATCCTAGACCTGTTCCCCCATACTGACGATTACTTTGTCCGGCACTTTGAACGAAGGCCTCAAAAATACGAGTTTGCTGATGTTGAGCAATGCCAATTCCTGTATCCTCAACAGCAATTTCTAACCAAATTTTCTCACGATTGAAGACACAATAGCAATGAGTTCGGGCTGAAATCGTAATATATCCCCGTTGAGTGAACTTGAGCGCGTTACCGACGACGTTAAACAAAATTTGACGCAATCGGATCTCATCAATATAAATCGATTGGGGAACATTATCCTCAATATCGATGTGTAAAATCAACCCTTTTTCTGTGGCTTTGTGGTTAAAAATCTGTTGAATTTCTTGAATCAGTACCCGCAAGTTAACGGGTGTATAATTGAGTTCTAATTTCCCCGCTTCAATTTTAGATAAATCGAGAATATCGTTAATTAAGGCGAGTAGAGTTCGACCTCCGGAGATAATTGCATCTAAATAAGATAGGGCTCTAGGATCGGTGACAACGGATTGTAATAAATCCGTAAACCCTAAAATTGCATTCATCGGTGTGCGAATTTCATGACTCATATTGGCTAGAAATTCACTTTTAGCTTGGTTCGCCATTTCTGCTTCCCTTCGCGCTTGTTCGAGGGCGATATTTTTCTGGGTGAGTTCTTGACTGCGATGGGTTTCTTTTTTGAGTAAATTTGCTAATTCCTGTTCTAAGATTTTGCGATCACTAATCTCAATTAAATATCCGAGCATCTCAACTACATTTCCCGCTTGATCTCGAATTTTCCTTAATTGAGTTAAGAACCAACTATAGGTTCCATCTGCTTTCAACCAACGATATTCATGGACATAAAAATCCTCGGTAAATTTAGTTGCTAAGTTGGTTAAAACTTGCTCCCTATCATCGGGATGAATATGTTGAATCCAGAAGGTAGAATCTTCTAAAAAGATTTGGGGTTCATATCCAACAATATCTTTAACATTTTCGCTAACAAAGGTAATCGGATAATTGCCCTCGGCTTTACAACTTAAAATCACAATGGGAGAATAATTGAGTAGAAAATTTAAGCGATCGCTTGTTTCCCTTAATTCTAATTCAGTTTTTTTGCGATCGCTCACATCCAAAATCACACCTTGCCAAGCTATATCTCCATTGTCTCGACGTTCAGGACGGGAGGCTTCTACAATCCATTTTAAATCCCCATTAGGCATATAATATCGCAACTCATAAAACAGGGGGTTTAGGGTGGTTGTACTGGTGGTAATTGCCCTCTGATGTTCTTGAAGATCTTCAGGATGAAAGCCCGGTTCTAAGAGTTTATGATTGCTAATTAACTGCTCTGCGGTCAAGCCAAAAACTTCAAAACAACCATCACTCATATATTCGATAAAACTCGAATCATCTGGACGTTTAATATAGGTATAGATTGCTCCTGGAATGTTATCTGCAACGGCTTTTAATTGTGCTTCGCGTTGATGTAATGTTGCTTCAATCCTTTTGCGATCGGTAATATCAAAGGTCATGCCTAAAATTTGTTGAATCTCTCCGTTATCATCCAAAAGTGGAACATACTTGATAATAACCATATAGGGATCTAACCCCTGCATTTGGAGTGTAAACTCTCCAACTTGTATTGTTTTTGTAGCAATTGTATGATGAAGTAACGGGAGATATTGAGAATAAACTTCTGGGGGATAAACATCTTCATCTCGACGACCGATGAAGTTTTCAATGGGAATTTTGGTGCATTCTGATGTTCGTTGATTGACATACTCAAATCGACGTTCTGAATCATAAATTACGAAGACATCAGGAGCGTGTTGCACCGTTAAAGCAAATAGTTCTTCATTGTGTTTTAGGGCGTTTTCAGCTTCTTTGAGATCCGTTAAATTTTTAATACTGCCAACACTTCCACAAATGGTTTTCTGTTCATCTAAATAGGGGGTATAGGTGCGTCTTAAATATCGTTTTCCAACGCCAGGAATATCTACCCAGGAATCATCTTGAATAACTTTTCCGGTTAAACATTTATCCAGATGAGGTTTGCTGATGTGATTAAAAACTTCAGTCCCTAAAATTTCAGGAACAGAATGACCAATCACCTTTTCTAAGGGTCGATTTACCAATTTCAAGTAAGCGGGATTAGCGACTTGATAAATATAGTTCTGATCCACTAAACAAAGAGCATCTCCAGTGGCTTCAACAATGCGTTCATATCGTCGTAGAGATTCTTCATAATGTTTGCGATCGCTAATATCTTCAATAACATAGGAAAATCGAGGTCGATTCTGTTCGGATAAACCAATATAAGACACCGTTGCGGATAACCATTGTTTTGTCCCATCAGGTTGATCATATTGACATTCAAACTGTACAGGTTTTCCTAAACGTTGACTCTCCCGATAATGACTCATCCAATGTTGAATGCGATCGGCATCTGCACCTATTTGACTAGCAAACTTATGGTGAATCTCCTCTAAGGTTTTTCTAAAAAATTGAGCCGACGCATAATTATCCGATAAATGTAAAATATCTGTTTCAAACAGTTCAACGACTCCCATCATCATCGGGGAGGAATTATAAAAACTACTGAGAATTTCTTCTTGCTGTTTTAATGAATTTTGGGTGGTTTTAATTCGTTCTAATTCAAGCTGTAAGCGTTGATTGGCTTGCTCTAATTCAGCCGTTCTTTCTTGAACTTTAGCTTCCAATTCTCGATTAGATCTTTGAATTTGATCCAGTAGAGTCGCTTGTTGAATCGCTAAAGCAACATGAACCGATAAATTTTCTAAAAATTCTATTTCTTCCGGTTCCCAGTGGTGATTTCCACTGCAATTATGAGCAATTAATAATCCCCATAATTGATCTTCCAATCTAATTTGCACCCCTAAATCCGAGCAATAATCGTTATGTTTTACCCCTGAATTCAGAATTGACAACTCCGGTTTTTTAACGGATTCGACAATAATTTTTTGACTCCCATTAGCTTCAAACTGCTTAATAATCACCCGATCACACCCCAACAATTGACGAACTTCTGTCACCGTTGTATTCAGAATCATTTCTAAGCTTAAAGACGCTCGAATTCTTAAAGCAGTATCCGCTAATATTTGATGTCGTTGAGTTTGTTCTTTCAGTTTAGTGTTATTGATTTTAACTTCTTGTTTCAAATTAGAATTGATACTTTTTAAAAGATTGATTTTTTCGCTTTGAAATTTTTGAAGTTGTTTTTTTAAAACAGAAATAACCGCTTGAAGTTCATTCAAATCAATCGTTTTTAGAATGGTTGTTTGAGTCACTAATCCGGCTAAATATCCTTGCTGATCTGCCACCACTAACCGCCGAATTTTGTGTTGCTGCATGACTTGATGAGCATCCCAAAGTAAAGCATTAGAATTGACAAGAAATAACGGATGACTCATCACCTGTTCCGCTTTTAACTGACTTAAATTCTGTTGCGAAGCCTGGAGTTTTAGAATATCTCGCTCCGTTACAATTCCCAAAGGAATAACTTTTTCAGCCGGATTTTTTTCTGCAATCACAACACAACTCACTTGATGCTCGGTCATGAGTTGAGCTAATTTTAAGACACTGGTTTTTCGAGATTCAGTAATCACAGTTTTAACCATGACTTCTCGAATAGCTCGACACTTAAGAATATCTGCGGGTTGTAATATCCCTCGAATACTATTCGGTGTAACAATTCCCACAGGTTCCCCTTTTTCGTTCAAAATCGGTAAATGACGAATCCGATGTTGACGTAAAATTGAAATCACCTGTAAAGGGTCTTGAATATCCCTTTCCCGACCCGTAATTAACTGCTTGGTCATCACCTCCGATACAGGGATATCTTGAATATTTCGTCCCTGGGTCGCTAGTTTCACAAAGTCCCGTTCTGTGAGTAAACCGACTAATTGTTGATGGTCTAACACCAAAACACAACTGGGATGGGATGATTTCTGGTTTAGATTTGAATGAATATCTCTGACTTCCCTCTGGTCTTGAGTAATTCGTTGAACAACATCCAGGAGAGAAGTATAGGGAGAAACAATCAGAAAATTACGATCAATACAATCGCTCGGAGAAGAAAGCAAGACCGCCTCTGGAAATATCATTGTTCCCTTCCTCTGGAAAAATGTACTGGATAGTTATCTTCCTTGATTATGAAATATTAATCAGTTATAGCAGGGAATTGGGAATTACGAATTATGAATTACGAATGGGGAATGGGGAATGGGGAATGGGGAATGGGGAATGGGGAATGAGGAACACCGGAGGAAAAGAGTTCAGCGTCTAGGTTTGCTGGATTACTGATGACTGATGACTGTGGAGATTAATTCTTCAACATTACTAACGGGAAAAATCGGGATTTGCAATTGTTCTGCGAGTTCCGCCACTGTCATATCATCCAGAAATACAGGTTCTCCCTGTTTTAACATGACCGAGGGTAATAAGATCCCATCTCCTAACATTTTACCTTTTAATCCTTGAAGCAAATCTTGTCCGGTTAATAGACCTGTAACGGTGATTTCTTGACCCCAATATTGACTGGCTAAAGCTACCATATTCACGGTTAACCCTGAAATATCATTTAAAGATTTTACAAGTGGTTGAAAGGCTTTTTCAACGGCATTTCCCACAACCCAAGTGAACTGACGGGGAGTAGAACAGGATTGAATCGGATACTCTTTAACAGTTTGTTTAAATTCTTTGATAAATTTGCGAATGGAACCCACCCCATTGCCAATTTGAGGATAATCTTGATAATGGGATTCAGGAGGTAATTCTTCACCTGCAATTAAAAACAGTTCATCCGCAATCCAAACACAATTTGATCCGAATTCTTGTTTAAATTTTTGTTGTAAAGTCTGAACTTGAGTAATAATTTCTTGCGCTTTTTCTGCGGTGACAGGTATTAATTCATCTTCAGAAGGACGAAACCGAGTTAACCCCACAGGAACAACAGCAACGGAAGCAACCGTGGGGATTCTTCCGCGATGATATTTGGCTAAATCTAAGAGGGTTTGTTCTAGGTGTTGACCATCATTAATCCCCGGACAAACGACTACTTGAGCATGAATTTGTAAACGGTTTTGTTTAAACCATTTTAACTGATCTAATATTTGTCCGGCGCGAGGATTTTTTAATAAACGAATCCTGATATCTGGTTCTGTGGCGTGAACGGAAACATACAGAGGAGAAAGACGCATTTGTGCAATTCTATCCCATTCTCGTTGGGATAAATTGGTTAAGGTTAAATAGGAACCATAGAGAAAACTTAGACGATAATCGTCATCTTTTAAATAGAGAGTTTCCCGTTTTCCTGGAGGTTGTTGATCGATAAAACAAAACGGACAGCGATTATTACATTGAATTAATCCATCAAATAAAGCGGATTCAAACTCTAATCCTAAATCTTGATCATAGTCTTTTTCGATTTCGACTTGATGGGTTTTACCGTAACGATCTAAAACTTCTAATTCTAAGATTTCATCCGCACATAAAAATTGATAATCGATTAAATCACGGGGTTGTTGTCCGTTAATAGAAACAATCGCATCTCCGGGTTCAAATCCAATTTCTTCCGCGAGAGAGTCGGGTAATACTGTTGTAATTTTAGCAGGATGAATCATAGGAGGAATTAAATATTAACAATCATAGACTCCGTAGAGACGCGCCATGGCGCGTCTCTACTACAGGATTATAATTCTAAATATTTTTTAATGCACCTCCCCAGACTGCTGTTAGAATAGCAACTCCAAAGGCGAGACGATACCAGACAAAAATCCAGGTGCTTTTGCTTTGTAAATAACGAATTAACCAAGCAATTGATAAATAGGAAAAAATTGTAGCAGACATTAAACCGACAATCAGGGGTAGTATTTCTGTATTTCCAATGCCATCAACAAACACCGTTTTTAATTCTACAATTCCCGCCAAAGTAATCGCTGGAATTCCCAATAAAAAGGAAAAGCGGGCGGCTGTTGCCCGTTCTAATCCCATGAATAATCCGGCAGTAATAGTAGAACCCGAACGAGATACCCCTGGAATTAAGGCTAAAGTTTGTGCTAATCCCATTAATATTCCATCTCGCGGTGTTAGATGTTCAAAATTACGTTTTCTGTTCCCTATTTTTTCAGCTAATCCCAATAGAAATGCCATCCCAATAGACGCGAATGCAATTACTACCATACTCCGCAATGGAGAATTATCATAATCAGGAATCAAAAGTTTAATTAAAAACCCAAAAAACACAATTGGAATCGTCCCTAACGCAATTCCCAAGGCTAAACGAAAGTCTACAGAATCATAATCTTTTTTTTGAATGGCTTGCCATGATCCTAGGGTTACTTGAGCTAAATCATGCCAAAAAAACCAAATCACTGCTGCAATACTACCTAACTGAATAATCGCCGTAAATGCAATACCCGGATCTCCCCAACCTAACATCACCGGAATCACTTTTAAATGGGCGGTACTGCTAATGGGTAAAAATTCCGTCACCCCTTGAATTAATCCCAAAAAAAACGCCTCTAATATATTAATTTCGACACCGATTGAGGCAGAAGAAGCAGTTTGAGCCAGTACATTTCCTGTCCCTAAACTCAAATAGAAATCAGGCATAAAAAGCATAAAATACCAACTCGATAAAATCTGGTTACACATCACGGGCTACAATTTTCCTCAATTCAGGAAATTTTAGGATACAACTTATTCCCCAAAATAATCATCTGAGTTTCTCAGCGCACGACCCACCCCAAAACTCGGTTTCTTGTTCTCACCCTCAAGTTTACAGGAATCAATTCCGTTTAGAAACCGAATTTTTACGGTTGTCCTGGTTATCAATCTCTCTGGAAAAACTTTAACAGCTAATCGCGGTTAAGTGCCAATTTTTCCTGAGAATTGTCTTAGAGTTCTACCGGGTGTTGTCCATAATAGGGCAATGCTTCTGACCAGTGGGGTTGTTTTCCCAATTTCCAGTCTAAATACCCTAATTCCAGTAATTGTATTGCAGTTTCTCCTAACCCTGCTTCTATCTGTACCCGATGATAGGGAGTTTGCCAAGAGGCTAAGGTTTGTTCCCACTGTTGAGACGACATCACCGTATCGGGTAAGAGGGGAATTAACTCGAAAGGGCTGTCTCTATTTCTACCATAAATTGCGACAAAAAGTTGACCCCGTTGCGCCCGCATTTCTAAGGCAATCACTAAATTTTTATCCTGATTTTGTATCAATTGAAACTGTTCTTTGCAAGCGATCGCAGCTAAAGTAGAAATTGCAAATACAGGAATATTCAACTGTTGGGCTAAAGTGCGGGCGGTGACAACCCCAATGCGAGTTCCAGTAAAACTTCCCGGCCCCTTTGCTACGGCAATCCAGCCAAAATCTAACCAAGTTTGGGGTTGAATAAAATCCAATAAATACTGATGCAATTGGGTGGATAAATCCCGCCCCAATGCCCAGGATTGACAGCGATGAACGTCCTGAAAATTACTAATCGCTAATCCCAAATCAGGACTACTGGTATGAATAGCTAAACCATAACGAGGTTTGGAGGAAATTGACTGCACGTTATTTAAACTCAGGTTAAGAGGGATGGCGGGAAAAAAAGATGGGCATGGAAATAAACAAGCCCGCTAAGATTATACCAAATGATCCCTGTACCCAAATCTTTAAGTCTAATCGGCCAAATATCACAAATAGGGTGGTAATGGTGATAAAGAGTTGATTGATGTTTAGGGTATTCATGCGATTGACTTGATGTTTAACGCCCCAAAATCCTCCGGCAATCAATAATGCTATTATCGGTTTGAAGATAATAATTTTATCCGTAAAGATAAACAGAATCATCGCCATCATTAATCCATCTAGCCAGAACTCTCGCCTTTGAATTTGATGAATCCAAAACTGGGGAGATTTGAGTTGATCCAACTGGAAAATAACAGAATTATTTTGAAATCGAATGATTTTATTTTTTAACTGGGTTTTTCGATCTATTCTTAATGAAGATTGCCATTCGGGAACCTCTCGATTATTGAATCGTCCCAAAAGTTTAATTTTTTCAATATTATTGATTTGAAAATTAGTTAATTCATAACCAATAATAGGAAGTAATTCTTTGTATTGAATCGGCTGATTTTCATCTCGATTTAAAACAATTGTTAACTGCTGTCTCTGGGTTTGATTGACTTGTACTTGCAGAATCCCATACTCCTTTAAACGGGTTTGTAAAATTTCTTGAATTTGGTTAATTTTATCCAGAGGTTTTGCTGGAGAAACTTCAGCAATGGGTTGTGAATTAACCGTTGATTCACAAGGAATAGAAACAGAAGGAGACGGTGGGGTTAATTCCGACTGTTTAGGTAAAGCTTGAAACCCGATTTCAGGGTTAATAGTTAATCCCGGCATTACCGGAACATAATCGGGTTTAGGATTAATTTGTTGTAAGATTGCCGCCGCCGAATGGTAACGATGACGGGTTGCACCCTGCAACATTTTATCTAAAATATGTCCGAGTTGATCGCTCACAGGGGTTTTCAAATAATCGCGCCAAACCCAAGTTCCTTCTGTACTATCAAATAAATCAAAGGGCGGAACATTGGTTAGTAAATGAATACAAGTCACCCCTAAACTATACAAATCACTCGAAAAAACTGCTTTCCCCATTAATTGTTCCGGGGCAGTAAAAGCAGCACTGCCAATAATTGTTCCCGTTTTAGGAAGCATTCCGCCCGTGACTAATTTAGCTGCCCCAAAATCCACTAAAACTAAATTTCCGATGGGTTTTTTGGTATTAAATCGACGAATAATATTTTCCGGTTTAATATCTCGGTGAATGACTTTACGCTCATGAATAAACTGCAAAACAGGTAATAAATCCTTTAAAATAAACAGGATTTTTTCTTCACTAAATACTCCTTTTTCTTGCAATTCTTGAGCCAAGTTTTGACCTTCAATAAATTCTTGAACTAAATATTGATAGCCATCTTGTGCAAAATAATCTAAACCTTTTGGAATTTGCGGATGTTGACCCAAGTTTTGTAATTGTTGAGCTTCTTGTTGAAACAATTCTGTGGCTTTGGCAGCACTACGACCTTGGGGCAAAAATTGTTTAATCACACAATAGAGTTTTAACGCTTGACTCTCCTCAACCGCTAAAAAGGTGCGACCAAATCCCCCCTGTCCAATTAATTGAATTCCTCGATAAATTACTGATTCAGTATCATCAGAAGCAGAACTCAACAACAATTTAGATCCACAATTTTGACAAAAATTGTCATCACCAGAATTCTGTGGACTAGAACAATTCAGATTAAAACAATAACTCATTTTTTATAGCAGGGAACAGGGAACAGGGAATTACGAATTACGAATTACGAATTACGAAAAAGCTAACAGTTAAAACTCAATCATTAACTGATAACTGATAACTGATAACTGATAACTGATTAAGTTGGAACTAATTCCCCTGGTCTTAATTTTGCCCATTTACCCTTTTCTTCTTTAAAACTCAGACATCCGACTACATCCCATTCCATTTCGATTTCATGGTTGTTAGGGGTGCGGATATTGACGTTAATGGTGGGTTCGGTGGGCTCAAAGGTGGGATTTTCGGTCAAATGGCGTTCTTGATGCTGTATTTCTACGGCGTGGTAGGTGGTACAGCGATCAACATAATGACAATTCACACAAATACACATAATTCCATTCCTCGGTGGATTGCCAAGGGTGAAACGATTGTCTATCCCTTTGATGTTAATTTAGCTTAGGTAGGCCTTAACCTGCTTGATAATCTCATTGATTTTTGTTGCAATGCCTGAAGCTTTAGCCGATGTCTTCTCTCCCGCCAGTTGGCCGTTTGAACTGAGCGATTTGCCTCAACCTGCCTATTTAGTCGGAGGTGCAGTTCGAGATGGGTTAATCGGTCGCACTGTAACCCTTTTAGATTTAGATTTTGTGCTGTTACAGGATGCGGTGAAAACGGCGCGAACCCTGGCTCAATATTATGACGCTGGGTTTGTTTTATTGGATGCTCAACGGCAGATTGCACGGGTTGTTTTTGACAAGGTAACTGTTGATTTTGCTCAAGCACAAGGAAATAGTTTAGAACAGGATTTACGCCGACGGGATTTTACGATCAATGCGATCGCTTTTGATCCGTTTACACAAACCTTTATTGATCCTAACAAGGGTCAAGAGGATTTACAACGGCGTTTAATTAAAATGATTTCTATTGATAATTTACAAGATGATCCTTTACGATTATTAAGGGGATATCGTCAAGCCGCTCAATTAGGATTTAAAATCGAAGGTCAAACCCAAGCTGCTATTCAAGAATTTGCACCGTTGTTAAGTCGGGTTGCAGTTGAACGCATCCGCACCGAATTAGTCTATTTATTAAATACAGAAAATGCAATACCTTTGATCCAACAAGCTTGGGAAACGGGTTTAATTTCTCCCTGGTTTAAAAGTGCAAATCAGCAATTTCAGCGATTATCACAAATAGACTTATCTGCTATAAAATTAGCAGAAATTTACCCTCAATTATTGGTAGAATTATCTCAAGAATTGCGCGATACCTTAAAAATATCTCGTTTATCAATAGCAAAATTAACTTGTTTATTAAATCAGAATCATACTTTAGCTGAAGCAGAATTATTACAGTTAAAATTTAGTAAATTAGAACTAAAAAGTGCTTTAGCGATTTTAAAAGGCTTATCTCAATTGGAGTTATTGAAAACTAGAGAATTATCCCTAAGAGAACAATATTTTTTATTCCAAGAGTTAGGATTATTATTTCCGGCTTTAATTGTGAGTACGATGGCGGAAGGGTTTTCTCTTGAGAGTCTTTCCCCTTTAATTAATCGTTATATGAATCCTCATGATCCCGTCGCTCATCCTCAACTCTTATTAACCGGAAATGAATTAATGGAAGCGTTAAATTTACGTCCGAGTCCAAAAATAGGAGAACTCTTATTAGAGATTCAGTTAGGGCAAATTGAAGGGAAGGTAACAACGATTGAAGAAGCGATCTCTTTTGCTAAACAATTATTATAATCAATCCCCGTCGGGGCGGGTTCACAAAAATTGATAATATCCATAAAAAATCTACCTAAACCTGCCCCGATTAACCTTGATAATAATAGGTTTCCATAAAGGCTAAAAATTCTTTAATGACTTCTAACTGCACCTCATTTAATAAACTATTAAAATGGGGACGATAATACTCACGTTTATTATTAAAAATACTCTCCAGAACATCGAGAGTAAATGCTAAAGAATCAGAAGGTGTTTGTTCATAGTTTTTCAGACCCCAAATCATATAAGCCGGAATATAATGTCTGAATCCTTTCGGATCTAAAAAACAAAAAATATCAGAAAAATTTTGAATCCAGTTATCAGGAATATCTAGCCAGTGGATATGACTATCAATCATTCTAGCTTTTTGAGTATCTTCATAATCATCACGAGCGCGAGCTTCATGAAGTGTAATTCCATCTTCAAGATTTACCTTAATAAAGGCTTCTCGAATTTGTTCAGTTAATAATAAAGCCTCTCTTTTTGCAATGACTTCTATCGTTTCCCAATCAGGACATCGAACATCTTCCCCAGTAGGGGGACGAACATCATTTAACCATTCTAATTCACAAGCTCCAAACTCTAAAAAGTTCCGTTGAGCTTGACGTAAACTGACTTGATTAGAACCCATCCATTCTCTCCAATCATTCATTTCTTCATTATTGTCTTCCCAAAAACAAATCGGACAGATCAGATAAGTCCCTGGAGGCTTTTCTGTTAGGGTTAAATAGCCACAACAACGGCAAGGATAACTGTTTTGAGATTCCATATTAATATTGAATTAAATAATATGATCAAAAACAATCATACTATAATGTTACTCTATTTCCATAAAAAATCAGGAGTTCTTTATAAAAATTCAAAATCTAGCGATCGCCCATTTTTCTTAAAATAAAAAATAGTGACCCAAATCCTGTAAAATGGTTATGTCTCACTCCTTGCCTTAGTTTCAACCCCATGTTTTGCGATTACCTAGTACAAATTCTCACCGCCCGTGTTTATGATGTTGCCCAAGAAACACCCCTAGAATACGCTCCCAACCTCTCAGCCCGTCTGAATAATAAACTACTCTTGAAGCGAGAAGATATGCAGTCTGTTTTCTCCTTCAAATTGCGGGGTGCTTATAACAAAATGGCTTATCTTCCCCCCGATTTATTAAAGAAAGGAGTTATCGCTGCATCGGCGGGAAATCATGCCCAAGGTGTGGCTCTGGGTGCGTCTAAATTAGGCACAAAAGCAATAATTGTTATGCCTGTAACTACCCCTCAAGTTAAAGTAAATGCCGTCAAAGCAAGAGGCGGTGAAGTGATATTATATGGCGATACTTTTGATGAAGCTTGCGCCTATGCTCGTCTACTAGAAACAGAAAAAGGATTAACCTTTATTCACCCTTTTGATGACCCCTATGTAATTGCTGGACAAGGTACAATTGGGATGGAAATTTTACGACAATATCAACAACCTATTCATGCAATTTTTGTTGCTATTGGTGGAGGGGGATTAATCTCAGGAATTGCTGCTTATATTAAAAGATTACGTCCTGAAATTAAAATTATTGGAGTTGAACCCGTTGATGCGGATGCAATGTCTCAATCTTTAAAAGCCGGACATCGAATTAAATTATCACAAGTGGGATTATTTGCTGATGGTGTAGCAGTTAGAGAAGTAGGGGAAGAAACCTTCCGTTTATGTCAAGAATATGTGGATGAAATTATATTAGTAGATACGGATGATACTTGTGCCGCAATTAAAGATGTTTTTGAAGATACCCGTTCAATTTTAGAACCTGCGGGAGCCTTAGCAATAGCAGGGGCAAAAGCTTATGTAGAAAGAGAACAAATTCAAGGACAAACATTAGTCGCCGTTGCTTGTGGGGCGAATATGAATTTTGATCGATTGCGGTTTGTGGCAGAACGTGCCGAATTTGGAGAACGTCGAGAGGCAATTTTTGCTGTTACTATTCCCGAAGAACCAGGCAGTTTACGCAAGTTTTGTGAATGTATTGGTAAACGCAATTTAACCGAATTTAACTATCGAATTGCCGATGAAAAAGAAGCCCATATTTTTGTCGGAATGCAAATTCAAAACCGGGCTGATGCGGCAAAAATGATCGAAAATTTTGAGGAAAATGGATTTAAAACCATTGATTTAACCGATGATGAACTAACTAAATTACACCTGCGGCACATGGTAGGAGGACGGTCTGCTTTAGCCCATAATGAATTACTCTATCGCTTTGAATTTCCCGAACGTCCGGGGGCGTTAATGAAGTTCGTTTGTTCGATGAGTCCTAACTGGAATATTAGTTTATTTCACTATCGGAATAATGGGGCAGATTATGGAAGAATTGTAGTCGGAATGCAGGTTCCACCTGAAGAAATGGCAGAATGGCAAGCCTTTTTAGAAACATTAGGTTATCGCTATTGGGATGAGAATAAAAATCCAGCCTATAAACTCTTTTTGTCGTAAAAATAAAATAACCCTAGCTTGTAGGGCAGGGTGTTTTCAAAGTCGGGGGTAAAAAAGAAAATAATAGTGATCTTTTCTTGATAAAATCAAAAAGAGATCACTTTTTTTTGATTTTTTAAACCATGTTAAATAGTATAATAGAACAAATAAAGTTAGTCAAGGATT
>CAITND010000104.1 GCA_903893625.1 uncultured Oscillatoriales cyanobacterium | reverse complement strand
GCCGCCCAGCAAGCTGCTTCTGTGAATCAAACTACGACTACAATGGATGAGTTGGGGGCATCTTCCCAACAATCAGCCCGTCAAGCCCAATCTGCCACAGAATCGGCACAGCAAGCTCTAACCATCACTGAGCAGGGAAGTCTTGCCGTGCAGGAAACTCTGGAATTGATGACAATATTGAAACAAAAAGTCGGGGCGATTGCCGAACAAATTGAGCGCTTGAATGAACAAACTAATCAGATTAGCAGTATCTCTAATCTGGTGACAGATTTAGCGAATCAAACTAATATGCTAGCACTCAATGCCGCAGTTGAAGCCGTGCGGGCTGGTGAAAATGGCAAAGGTTTTGCTGTCATCGCTACAGAAATTCGCAAACTAGCAGATCAAAGTAAGAAATCTGCCAAAGATATTAATAACCTGATCATGGATGTTAATAAGGTAATCAATTCTACCATAGTGGTGACAGATGAAGGTACTAAGACAGCAGAATCAGGAAGCAAAATTACTCAAAAAACGGCAGATGCTTTCTCTGGGGTGGCAAATGCTGTTAACAATATGCTATTTAAAAATCAACAAATTTCTCAAACTGCCCAACAACAGGCGATCGCTATTCAACAAGTTGTTGATGCCATGAATATACTCAATCAGTCAGCAAAAGAAACGGCTGGTGGTATTGCTCAAACCCAAATCGGAATGAAACAACTGAATCAAGCGGCTGAAAATCTCAACTCAATTATCTAAGCTTAATTCTTTGATCGAATTTCTTAATTTCATAGGATACTGATATTGAATGGACGAAAGCTAAATTAGGGCTGAAATTTCCCTACGGAACATTTATCATTAATTTGACGGGATGTTTAGTGATGATAGGAGTAGCACTTGCCAACCTTGTTAAAGATGGGGTCAACGTAGGTACGGAGTTGACCCGCCTCTGATCCCCCCGCTCACCTGGGTACAGGTAGAGCGGGGGACTTCCCGGCGGTGTAAGTTAAAATTTTTAAAGTAACGAAATGTCATGATGATTGATAGCAGGGTTGCTCCTAATACCTGGAAAGGTTTGGTACTCTCGCGCCGATTTTCCGTGATTAACAAGGACAAGTAGTACGATTATGGTGTCTAATTCAACGGCTAATACTCCTGATGAACTAACAGGTCAATCCTATTCAACTTCCCCATCGGAAGCTCCAAGCTTCGGTGATCTTGAGGCTGATGCTACGACACCGACTGAATCAAGCTCTGAACCTTCTGTAGCGACGGACGAGACCGCAACGGTCGCCCAAACTGAAACAACGTTTGGCCAGGAAATTGAGTCAAGCAGCGACGGACTTCAGCAAGAGGTCATCGCCTTAGGGTCAGCCAACGCTTCCCTCAAAGCTCAACTGGAAGATGTCAGTGGTCAATATCGGCGTTTAGCCGCAGATTTTGAGAACTTCCGCAAACGGACTCAAAAGGAAAAAGAAGAGTTAGAAGTCACGATCAAAGGTTCCACCCTGAAGCCTTTACTTCCAGTTGTAGATAACTTTGACCGCGCCAGATCCCAAATTAAACCCCAAACCGATGAGGAAATGAACATCCACAAGAGTTACCAAGGGGTTTATAAATTAATGGTGGATTCTCTCAAACAACTGGGGGTATCGGTGATGCGTCCAGAAGGGCAGCCTTTTGACCCCAATTTACATGAAGCCGTGATGCGAGAAGCGACGGATGCTTATCCTGAAGGAACGGTGCTTGAAGATTTAATGCACGGTTATCAGTTAGGAGAACGGGTCTTACGTCATGCCATGGTCAAAGTGGCAACGGCCCCTGAACCCGATTCTACAGAATCTACAGCCGAAGAAACCCCTTAATCAGTTATCAGTTATCAGTTATCAGTAATCAGTGGAATAGTTAATAGTTGGTAATTGATAACCATCAACTATTAGCCCAAAACTAACGACTGAAAAAACTGATTACTCTTACACTGATAACTGATAACTGATTACTGATAACTGATAAGAGGAGCTATGGGCAAAGTCATTGGCATCGACTTAGGAACAACAAATAGTTGTGTTGCAGTATTGGAAGGCGGTAAACCGATTGTCATTGCCAATTCCGAAGGCGGACGAACCACTCCGAGTATTATTGGGTTTGGCAAGTATGGCGATCGCTTAGTGGGTCAATTGGGCAAGCGCCAAGCGGTTACTAATGCTGAAAATACGGTTTACAGTATTAAGCGGTTTATCGGTCGCCGATGGGAGGATACCGAAGAGGAACGTTCACGGGTTCCTTATATCTGTGTCAAAGGCAAGGACGATACTGTTAATGTCCAAATTCGCAACCAAGTCTACACCCCCCAAGAAATTTCGGCGATGGTGTTGCAAAAGCTCAAAGAAGATGCTGAAGCCTATTTAGGGCAAACGGTGACTCAAGCGGTGATTACGGTTCCAGCCTATTTTACCGATGCTCAACGACAAGCGACTAAGGATGCGGGAACCATTGCGGGTTTAGATGTCTTACGGATTATCAACGAACCCACAGCAGCCGCCCTATCCTATGGTTTGGATAAACAAGATCAAGATCAGAAAATTCTGGTATTTGACTTGGGAGGCGGTACTTTTGATGTCTCAATTCTGCAACTTGGTGATGGGATTTTTGAAGTTAAATCAACGGCGGGAAATAACCATCTCGGCGGAGATGATTTTGATAACTGTCTGGTGCAATGGATGATCCAAAAATTCAAAGTAACCGAAGGCATCAACCTATTGACGGAAAAAATGGCTCTGCAACGGTTACGAGAAGCTGCGGAAAAAGCCAAAATTGAGTTATCTAATCGCAACACAACCTCGATTAATTTGCCGTTTATTACCTCCGATGATTCCGGGCCAAAACATTTAGAACTGGAACTCAGTCGGGGCGAATTTGAGGGTTTAGTCAAGCATTTAGTAGACAGTACGATTGAACCCGTGATTCAATCCCTGAAAGATGCGAGTTTACAGCCGAATCAAGTCAATCGGATTATTCTAGTTGGGGGGTCTACCCGGATTCCGGCAGTTCAACAAGCGATTAGTGAGTATTTTGGTGGCAGAGCCCCAGATCGTTCGGTGAATCCCGATGAAGCAGTTGCGTTAGGAGCCGCAATTCAAGCGGGGGTTTTAGCGGGGGAAGTCAAAGATTTATTGTTATTAGATATCACTCCTTTGTCTTTAGGATTAGAGACTTTAGGGGGAGTATTTACTAAAATTATTGAACGCAATACTACGATTCCCACCAGCCGTTCTCAAATGTTTTCCACCGCCGTTGACGGACAAACCTCCGTTGAAATTCACGTTCTCCAAGGGGAACGGGCAATGGCAAAAGATAATAAAAGTTTAGGGAAGTTCCTCCTGAATGGGATTCCGGTGGCTAAACGAGGTGTTCCTCAAATTGAGGTAGCCTTTGATCTTGATGCCAATGGAATTTTGAAAGTGGCGGCTCAAGATAAAGGCACAGGACAGGCACAAAGTATTGAAATTACAAATACTGGAGGATTGACAGAAGCAGAAATTGAACGGATGCGTCAAGAAGCGGAAATTTATGCCGATGAAGACGAAAAACGCCGTTTGGTGGCGGATCTGAAAAATCAGTCCGAAACCCTATTCTATAATTGTAAAGTGACCCTGAAAGGCAATGCCAACCTGATCAGTGATCAACTCAAAGAACGAGTCCGTCAAGAAGCTGCCGCCTTGAAAAAGGCAGTAGCCAGTTCCACTATCTCCTACGAGGAGATGAAACAACAGGTAGAATCGTTCCAAGAAATGCTGTATGCTTTGGGTTCGGCCATTTATGAACAAGCCGGCCAGAATCCTTCCCCCTCTTCGTCTTCCGCTTCTGGGTATTCAGAATTTGATGCCTCTCAAGAAGCCGCAGACAATGCAGAAGATGCAGACAACAATAGCAGCGAGTTATCGCTCTTAAACAACAGCATGATCCAGACTACCTCTGGAATAGACACTTTCTCTGATCCAGATCCAGGCAATCCTTTCACCTCGGGCGGGGGAACAGCTTAACAGGCAACAAGACTCGGAAAGATCTGATTCCGGGGGTGTTGGGTGTCCGGTGTTGACGGTTGGTTGACTCGTAGAGATGCGCCATGGCACGTCTCTACACTGATTACTGATTACTGATTACTGATTACTGATTTAGGCAAAATACTCTATGGCAGGCGATTATTATGAAATATTGGGTGTCTCCCGCGACACAGATACAGAAGAACTTAAACGGGCCTATCGTCGCCTAGCTCGCAAATATCACCCGGATGTCAATAAGGACGCAGGCGCGGAAGAACGGTTTAAAGAAATTAGCCGCGCTTATGAGGTGTTAAAAGAACCGGAGTTGCGGGCGCGATATGACCGTTTTGGAGAAGCCGGGGTATCTACTGGTGCAGGTGGCTTTGACCCCAATTTTACTGATCCGTTTACGGATATTTTTGAAAGCTTCTTCAGTGGATTCGCCGGAGGTATGGGGGGCAATGCCCAAACTCGCAAGCGCACTGGCCCGGTTCGGGGGGATGACCTCCGTTTAGACCTGCGTTTAGAGTTCAAAGAAGCGATCTTCGGCGGGGAAAAAGAAATCCGCATTAAGCATTTAGAAACTTGTGAAACCTGTACCGGAACAGGTGCTAAACCGGGAACTCGCCCCCAAACTTGTTCTACCTGTGGCGGTAGTGGTCAAGTGCGACGGGCAACTCGTACCCCCTTTGGCAGTTTTACTCAGGTTTCTGTTTGTCCTAACTGTAATGGCACAGGACAGATGATTGAAGATAAATGTTCCATCTGTGGCGGTCGGGGCTTAAATGAAGTCACGAAGAAACTTAAAATTAATGTTCCCGCCGGGGTGGATAATGGCACTCGTCTACGGGTCGCTAATGAGGGGGATGCCGGAAAACGCAGTGGGCCACCTGGGGATTTGTATGTGTTCTTATCCGTCGCCCCTGATCCGAAATTTAAACGGGATGGGATTAATATTCTATCGGAAGTCAAAATTAGCTATCTCCAGGCGATCCTGGGTTTTAACTTTGATGTAGATACTGTTGATGGCCCCACGAAGTTAACGATTCCTCCTGGGACTCAACCCGGAACAGTATTAACCCTGGAAAATAAAGGGGTTCCTCGTCTGGGAAATCCGGTCAGTCGGGGAGATCATTTAATTACGGTTCTTGTAGATATTCCCACAAGGGTTACGCCTGAAGAACGGGAACTTCTGGAACAGTTGATTAAAATTCGGGGCGATCGCACGGGAAAGGGCGGAATTGAAGGATTTCTCGGTAATTTATTCCAGCAAAAATAAACTTGTTTGTTGTCTGTTGACGGTTGACGGTTGACGGTTAACGGTTAACAGACAACAGACAGCAGAGAACAGACAACACACCCCTTTTTATGACAGAAACTAATACGTTAACACCGGATGCTCAATTGGATTTACGGGGAACGCCTTGTCCCCTGAATTTTGTTCGCACGAAACTGCGCTTAGAACAGATGACACCGGGTTCGGTGTTGGAAGTTTGGTTAGATGCGGGAGAACCCATTGAGCAAGTTCCTGATAGTTTGACAATGGCGGGATATGATATTGAGCAAATCAAAGATTGTTCTGACTTTTTTTCCATTCAAGTTCGTTGTCCTGTAACCGCCAGATGAGTTCAACGGAAAGCAATGATCCGTTGAAGACAACGGAACTGGTGGGAACGGTTGTAGCAGTTCAAGCGAATTTCTATCAGGTTCAACTAGAAATCCAGAGGGTTTTACCTTCGGAAAGGTTTCTGCTGTGTACCCGTCGTTCTCTGTTGAAAAAAATGGGTCAGCAGGTGATGGTCGGTGATCGGGTTGTTGTGGAGGAACCGGACTGGTCAGGAAAACGGGGAGCTATTGCTCAAGTCTTTCCCCGAATTACAGAACTGAGTCGTCCTCCTATTGCTAATGCGAATCAAATTTTATTAGTGTTTGCGATCGCAGAACCGGAGTTAGAAGCAACAGCTTTAAGTCGGTTTTTAGTTAAAGCAGAATCAACGGGTTTAGAGGTGTGTTTATGTTTAAATAAATGCGATTTAGTCTCTTCAGATGAATTATTAGAATGGCGCGATCGCTTATTAAATTGGGGTTATGAGGCTTTATTTATTAGTGTTAATAATGGTTTAGAGTATACGGTTGATTCTGAGCATAAAATTATTCAAAAATCCTTATTTGAAGCTGAAAATACTTTTAAAGAGAATACTTTACTGCATCAACTTCAAGATAAAACTACAGTAATTTCCGGCCCCTCTGGGGTGGGAAAATCGAGTTTAATTAATCAATTAATTCCTAGTCTTAATATAAGAGTTGCCACGGTTTCAGGAAAGTTAGGACGGGGAAGACATACGACTCGCCACGTTGAATTATTTCAATTACCAACAGGAGGATTATTAGCCGATACACCGGGATTTAATCAACCAGAATTAGAATGTGCCCCAGAAGAATTAGTCGATTATTTTCCCGAAGCAAAACGCCGTTTTTGTGCCGGAAAATGTCAATTTAGTGATTGTTCTCATCGAGATGAACCTAATTGTATTGTCCGGGGAGACTGGGAACGCTATCCGATTTATTTAGATTTTTTAGAAGCAGCGATCGCGCATCAAGAAGCAATTCACCAACAACGAGATGTAGAAATTAATGTTAAATCTAAAACGAAATCAGGAGGTAAACAACAATTAGAACCGAAATTAGCGACTAAAAAATATCGTCGTTCTTCCCGTCGTTTTCAACATCAAACGTTACAGGATTTATGTGAAGATTTCAGTGAAGAAGAGTAATATTTATTAAATTTTGATCCCCAAAAGACAATACCGATACACAGCAAAACTCAGAACGGATAGATAGCGCGATCACGTCTTAAATCAACGTGAGTTCGACGGAGTGTGATGGCGTAGCCGCCACCTGTAGGCATTGCACCTCAACAGGAGAGTAGGAAAGCGATCACATCTCAATAGGAGAGGTTGTGTCAAATTTTACAACCGGAGGGCGGTTTAAGTGAAGTAATTTGCTAGACTGCCTTAACCCAGAACTAATATCGGGAGTCATCACTAATACAATACTTTTCTTCTCTTTCCAGCCATTTAGCCATTGCCCAAGCTTCCTGAAATCTTATATCCGCCATAGTCAGACCATAGTTTCTACATAAATCTTTAAACTCTTGATAGGTAGAAGGTTGCTTAGTAAAAAGTAACCACATTAGTGCAGCTTCTGCCGTCAAATCTGTTAATCCACCCTGTTCATGAGAAGGACGACGTATAACATTACATCGCCTACAACGTAGAGTCATATTTTCAAGATTATCAGCACTGTCCCCTAGCTCTTGTCTAGGTATAATGTGATCAGCTTGAAGTCCAAGTCTTGTCCCACAATCTACACACTTGCCACTTTGATCAAAGTGCCACTTTCTTACAGCCTCCCAGCATTTTCGCTTCGGATATTGACTTTGAAAAGTTTTTTTACACGCTATAGATGTACCGACTTGTGAAGGATTTAGATGACCCAAAACTAGGGAACAGACTTCTTTTTGTGAAATTAAACCGCTATTAATCAAATCATTTAGGAAGTTACACCAATTCTCATCTGACCAATTTTTGCTATCGTCAGGGTATTGACCGATTTCCATTTTCTAATTCCTCTATGAGAATGTGAATGTCAATTTCGAGTGTCCTACAAATATCCAGAGTCTCCAAAAAATCGAGCCGTCGCACACCATTTTCATATTTGGAGACAAACGTTTGATCTTGACCAACTAGCATCCCAAGCTCGGCTTGAGAAAGTCTCCGTTTCTCCCGCGCACTCCTTAAAATGCCAAGCAATTGAAGATATTCATCTCGAAAGATGGTCTTTGGGTGTCCTTTATTTCTCTCGGTGTTTATGTTGCAGTCATTTGATCTACTACGCCGATCTGACCGATCTGATGGAGTCATGCGAAATTGACATTGAGGCAGTGTTCAATATAACCTTGACATGACAGCCAAAATATGCGAAAATAGCATAAAAAGTAATGAAGATGCAGTAAAGCGATAAAAGCTTTGCAGAGTAAAGGTTTCAATTCTGTCAGTAAGGATAAATGTTATGTCAACTGAAATGGAAAGAAAAGTGCTGGTCAATAAATTAATTGCGAATTTCCAAGAATGGACTTTGACTAGCTGGAAACCGTCTGAGGATATGCTACAGGCACTAGAAGAATACTTAGTTTTCTTTTCTCTAAAAGATATTTGTGATGTCAACCATATAAAACAATCCTTAATTTTTGTCATCAATGAAAGACTGGAATTGAACAGAAAGGTATATCGATATTTTATTGATCAAGCAGTCAAGAAAGGAGAAATATTTAACTATCATCAAAAATTAGAGATAGGAGAAGCCATCAATCGTCCTGAAATTAATTTCAAGGAATGGGTTTCTGATATTTTTCAGTCCCATAAAAATCTGGAATATTTTTTAATTTTAGCAAGAGAAATTGAAACAAAAAAAAATAGAAATTTTATGGACTTAGACAAATTATTAAAAGCGCAAGAAAAAGAAAAACACATCAATGATATAATTGCATCTGTTTTTTGTTCATATATTTACTATTGTTTCTCTGAAGATACTGTTCATAAAGCTGTTAATAAAAATTGTCAAGAGCGATATTTTGAAAACTATTGGGAACATCTTAAATATTTCCATAGTAAGCAAGTGGCTAGAGAACAGGGACTTTCAATAATTGATGTCGATAATCTTTTTGATGAACTCCAGGATTATGATCGACTTCTAAGTCAATTAATTGATCAAATTACTAAAATTTATGACGAATTAACAAATCATTGTTATTTAGCAATAATTATAGGAGATAAATTTTCCTGCAAATGGAGCTTAATTGCAGATATCACAATTTTTTGTGAAAAATTTTTAGAAAGACCCATTGATCGCACATACTTCAGATGGCAGGAAGTAGAGCGTCAAACCATAGATTATATCAAGAATTTAGACCAAAAAAACTGTAATTTTCAGAATGGTAATGAGGGATTTACCTATAAAGACTGTTATCTTGTGTATGTAGATCAGCAAGAAAAAAGTGTTCTTCTTTTTGAAAAGAATGAACGGGATGAGACTCTGATTCCTTGCCCTAAGTGTAGAACATTTAATGTTCAAGGTAATTCCTACCCTGTACTTGGTGTCAGAAGTTTTGAGTGTAAAAATCTGTTTTGTGGCGACAAGAGTAAATACAATAGAGGAAAGCGTTATTCTCTGGCTTCTATTATCAGACAACAAGCTATCCTAGACGATAGAAACATAATTCAAAAGGATATTTTAAAAAAATGGAGAAGAGATATAGTAAAAACTTATTCAATTGCCGATATTTTTTTATTCTTAATAAAATCTTATTCATTATATGGTGATACTGTAGTCATTTATTCTAAGCAAGAAAACCTCAATAATAACAGTATTGGAAGAAATATAAAATACAAAAATTTAGGTTTTATACACAAAATAATAGATAATAAGCTTGCAAAAAAATATAGAGAACTTTCATTCTTTAAGCGGTTTATCTGTATTCGAGAGCATGAAAAACAATGTTTAATTTCAAATCTATCCAAAGTTCCAGGGGTGACTTTATATCAAGGAGATGCTTTTCAAGTGCTTCACCAATTAAAAAGTGAATCTATAGGAGGTGCAATAACATCTCCTCCATATTATAATGCCAGAGAATATTCTCAGTGGTCTAATATTTATTGCTATTTGTATGATATGTACAACATATCAAAGGAGGTTTTTAGATGTTTAAAGCATGGAGCACCATACTTATTTAATATATTTGACTACTTTGATAATGAAAATATTATAGTTTTTTCGGATATGGGTAAAAAAAGACTGATTTTAAGTAGCTATATTAGCTTTATTTTTAGGCATATTGGTTTTACCCATTTAGGAAATATTGCATGGGATAAGGGAGAAATTGAGGGGCACAGAAATTTCAATCAAGGTAATAACTCTCCTTATTATCAGACTCCTTTAAATTGTTGGGAACACATATTAATTTTTTCAAAAGGTTATCCAGCCTTCGAGCTATCTAAACTGCCTAAAGTTATTCAAGAAAAACCTGTAACGAAAATGGTTGGAGGTAAAAATATTTATGGTCATAGTGCTCCATTTCCTGAAGCACTTCCCAAGCTTCTTTTTTCCATTGTGCCATCTGAAGAAATCATACTAGATCCCTTTGCAGGGAGTATGACTACGGGTAGGGTTGCTGCTAGAGAATCTCGTGCATCTATTAATATCGAGCTACATCAACATTACTGCGATCTATCTCTAAACTTACTTAACACTCAGATTAGTAAACCTTTGCAGGGGAGCTTGTTTGATACAGAAATTTTCTGTAATTAATTTTAATGAGGGAGTAAGAGGATCAATACTTAACAAATTAAGCACATTAATAATCCTGTCGCTCATTTCAGGATTCTTCTTTATAAGTTTTCTAAAAGCCCGTTTAAAGCGATTATCCCAAACTATTTTCATCGTCTTTATCATCCCATAAATCAGCAATTAAATCATTCACACTTCCTTTTTTTGCTGTTCCTTGTTTTAAAGACTCTAAAGTAGCTTTAGCATTGGCAGCAATCTCTAAACGTCGCTTTTCAATTCTTCTTTTTTTGATTAGCTCAAACAAATAATCTTGATCGTCAAGAGAGAGTTTCTCAACAGAATCTATAATTTCTTGAAAAGATCTAATGCTCATATTTTTTCATCCTTTTAGTAGGCACGTTTGAGTTTGCTTCTGTTCTATTTCTAGTAACTGCATCAATAACCCAAGTATCGGCAGTTGCCTCGATATAGTCTTGATCTTGAAGATAAGTTTCTAATAGCGTCCACTCGCGATCGTCTCGACAACCTTGCAAAAGTTCCATCTGAGTAAATCGGCTCAAAAAGATGCTTTCATTGTTAATAATTGCTTCGAGGGATTGACGTACTGCACCTGTCTTGTCGCGGAAAACACTGATCCAAACAGAAGTATCAATCAGAAACATTTCGGTTTGACCGCAAGGCTTTGTAGTCGTAGTCAGTCGAAAATTGAATTTGTCCGCTTAAATCTAGTAAATTACGTTTTTATTGTCTTGATTAATTATTTACAATTTATAACTTGATTGAATTATAGCATAGCAGAGACTTGAGAAACCGGGTTTCTGAGACAGTTTTGGCAAAAAGTCAGAGATTTTGAAAGAAACCCGGTTTCTGACTCACCAATATGTCTTTTAATCACTAACGGTTGCTAATTTCCACAATCATTTCTCCTTGGCGCAATTGCTCTAACGCATCAGGCAAAGTAGCAGTCAACAATTGTCGCAAGTTGCGGTTAGTGACATTGCCACAAGTTAGCCACAAAATTTGAGGTGGCGATCCTAAGCGACATACCAAGTCGATGAAGTCACTGTCTTTCGTCATAATCACAACATTTTCGGCTCGTGCCGCTTCAAAAATTTCCATATCTTGAGCATCCCGAAGTCTCAAATCTCGCAATGCACTTGCTTCTAACCCAAAGGTTTCTGTTAGCCAATTTGCCAGTGTGGGCGGCAGTTGAGCATCGATCCAAATCTTCATGCTGTTAGTCTAGGAAAATCAGTGCGTCGTGCGGCAAATAGCAGACAAGCTTGAATATCTGCTAATTCCAAATCAGGGAAGTCTTCTAAAATTTCAGTAACGCTAACATTTTCCGCCAACATTTCTAAAATATCGGTGACTCGAATTCGCATCCCTCGAATACAGGGACGACCACCACATTGACCTGGAGTTTGAGTAATGCGGTTTAGCAAGTCAGTCGTTAAATTCGTAACGGAAGTTTTCATGCTTAATTGTTCATTTTATTCTCTAATTAATTATGGCATACTTTTAGAGCGAATGCTTCTCCAGTTTGTGTAATGGGTTTTAGGGGTAGATATTAGAAGTAATTAAAGTGAATTGATCGCCAGTTTTAACCCAACGAATCGTATCCACTTTTTTGAGTCCTTGTTGCGCTTCAACTCTAAACTCAATCTTAAATTCTAAGAGTGTTTCTGAAGAACATAAGAATCCGGTGATTTCTTCCTCTAACAAATAAAACCGAAAACAGATAGGAACAGATAACGTATTTTGAAACCGTAGATCTTTATATCCATAAACAACCGTTGCGTCTGAACCTAAAGGAGCAAAACGGGTTTCTTCTGTATAAATATCTTGAGAATGGGGATGTCTTTCTAAGGGGATCAGACCCGCTTTTAAAATCAAATAATAAATCAGTCCAGAGAGTTGACACAAACCCCCACCGACATCAGATTTTAGTTGATTATTAACAATCGCTCGTCCTTCTCGATAACCATTTTTAGTATTAGGTTCTCCGACTAAATGCCAAAAGGAGAAAATTTCGCCCGGTTGAATTAAAATATTTTCAATTTGAGCGATCGCTGTGGCTAAATTATGTTTTTTATTTTCAAAATGGTTTGTTTTCTTAACCGCTTGAACGATTTTAATTTGTTTTCTAAAATCTTGCTGTTTTTCAAGAGTCATAATTTGTCGTTTAACAAACTTGCTCTTTTGTCCTGATAACTGATCTAATATTTCTCTTTTCGTCGCTTTTAAATATCGTCTAAAATCAGAAGAAAATAATGTTTTCAAATTAGGATTTGATAAAATTAATTTCAAGTTTTTTTTCATATCTTTTGGCAATTTATGAATTTAATAGATACAAAGGGTATAGATATTATTAAAGGGCTTTTTTATGATGATTTTACAGAGGAGTAGGGGGTGATGATGGGCGAAGCCCATCCTACTTTGATAATTAATTTTTTTGGGGCGACTGATGGCAGTATGAGCGGACTTGATGAACTAATATAGCTCATATTTTAATAATGTACAAGGTAAAGAACCATTATAAACGGCAATTCTCCGAGAAGTTCTTAAACCGACTTGTTTTCCTAATGTTTTATTTCCCGTGAGAATATAGGCTGTCCAGCCTTTAAACCGTTGTTTAAATGTATCTCCTAATTGTTTATATAAAGGAGCTAATTCTTCAATATTTCCCAGGCGTTCTCCATAGGGAGGGTTACAAATAATTACGCCATGATCAGCCGGAGGTTCTATCTGAGATAATTCGATTTGTTGTAAACGAATTTGTTTAGCGACACCACAGCGTTGAGCATTTGCAGAGGCTTGATGTAGAATATCCTCATCTTGATCTGAACCCACGATGGGAGCGGGTAAGGTGGTTAATTGTGCGTCTAATGCGTCTTGTTTGAGACTTTCCCATAATTTAGCATCAAAATCTTTCCACTTCATAAACCCAAAGGTTTCTCGGAATAACCCAGGGGCAATATTTAAGGCTTTTAAACTGGCTTCTATGGGTAAAGTTCCTGACCCACATAAAGGGTCTAAAAAGGGTAAATCAGGATGCCATTCTGCCATATCTAATAAGGCGGAGGCTAAACTTTCTTTTAAGGGAGCAATTCCAACGGCCGGACGATAGCCCCGGCGATGTAAACTGGTTCCAGAACTATCTAAACTTAAAATTCCCTGATTTTCATGGAGATGAAGATTTATCCATAAATCAGGGTTATTAATATCAATATCCGAGCGATCTCCAAATTCTAAACGCTGTTGATCAATAATGGCGTTTTTAACTTGCAGGGCGGTAAAATGGGTATGGTTTAAGGCTTGATTCTTGCCTGTACAATTAACCGCAAAAGTATTGAGGGGCGATAAATACTCCGACCAATTAATATTCTGGACTTCCTGATACAATTCTTGGGCATTCGCACAGGAAAATTCAGCAATGGGAACTAAAACCCGAAATAGGGTTCTTCCCCAAAGATTGACTTGATAAAGAAGCTTGCGTGAACCCGTGAAATGAACTCCCGTAAATTCAGGACGAACATTTTCAGCGCCTAAACGTTCTAACTCTTGAGCAGCAATAACTTCTAAACCCTTAGCAACTGTGGCAAAATACTGGGTCATTCAGGATAAAATTCTGGCTTGTACCGTTCCACAAACCAAAGCTCAAGTCAAACTTGAGCCGGGTTGCTTCCTGTTTAGTATTATTTTCACTCATGAGCAAAGTCCGAGGAAATTTAACCTTACAGGCAGATACGGTAGAACTTACCGCCTTTAACTATTTAAAACTAACTTGAATACATTCTCCAAAATTGGAGTTTTCCGAAGAACGTATGTTTCCTTTTGATCAGAAAGGACACCGGCGACTGGCCGTGTTTCGTCTCGGTGTCCTTAGCTGGTTCGCTCCTCACACGCTTGTTACTCTACCCAACCGACCTTCCATTTGTCAACACTTCAAAGATTGCATTTTCTTATTTAAGGTTTCAGGCTTCAACTTTCCCCGGTTTTGCCTGTAAATTCTGACCCCAAACCTCACCGCCTAAAGGATTCTATAGCAACGGTATAAAAATCCACAAAAACTCCTAAGTTGACATCCTCACCGCCCTAGAAGTGCGGTGATTTCTCGCCACGCCACCGTTTTACGGATGGTCGTTGAATGGGGTTGACGGTTCAACGAGAACTGCCTAAATACTTAGGTCTTACACTCTCTCCCGCGTCCGTTTAAAGTCTCGGAATGACCTCCCGCGACTAAAGACAAACAAATGCTTGTTTTGATTGGCGTTCAAGGTTGGACTTATTTTTACACCATTGCCTTACTTCCGCTTTCCCAGATCTCCTTCAGGCTCGGTTTCACATCTCCGTAGATGGTATATCGACTGCAAAGTTGGGTGGGTTGTTTAGACCACTAATATTCTAACACAAAGCCTAAGTGGAACGACGGGGTTTTAAACCCATTTTTCTGATAAGTTGAGACAATGTTGAGTTGAGTGAGTAATCGATAATTCAGTGATTGATATTCTCTGCCCTGCTCCTCTTCTCCCCCTACTCCCCCTGCCCCCCTGCTCCCCCTGCTCCCTGTTCCCTGTTCCCTGTTCCCTGTTCCCTGCTATAAATGTAAAATGGACAGATTAGGTTGAGTCAGTCTTGTTTAAGCAGCATTGGAATCCAGTGTTTATTCGCTCGAAAACCATTCCCCATTGGGCTTGGATATCCTTAATTGGCAATGGATTACTTTTGTTCATCGTCATTAGATTGATGATACAGAGGCAATCGATTTCTGGTACAACCTCTGTATCCCCGTTAACGGATGTTGTTCAGGCAACTCAGTTACAATCAATACCAGAATCAACTTTGATGAATTCGGCCGTTACGCCCCGTCATCGCTGGACGTATGAACAATGGGTTGAACAATTGAAGCGGGAAGCTGATGCAGTTGCGACAAAAGCACCAGAACACTTAAATATTTTGGCGGGAGATTCCTTAAGTTTGTGGTTTCCTGTTGAACTTTTACCTAAACAAGAAACTTGGTTAAATCAAGGAATTTCTGGGGAAACTTCCGCCGGATTATTAAAGCGAGTCAAGTTGTTTGATATCACTCAACCGAATACTATTTTTGTGATGATTGGCATTAATGATTTAATTCGGGGGGTAGACGATACCACTCTATTAAACAACTATCGAGAAATTATTCGAGATTTACGTTGGGTGCATCCCGATGCTCAAATCGTTGTGCAATCTATTCTTCCTCACAGTGGCAAACAGTCTAATTGGGAAGGACGCGACCGTTTATTAAAAATTTCTAATGAACGCATTCGTAACCTCAATCAAGCGTTAAAATTAATCGCTGAGGAAGAAGGGGCTTATTATTTTAATTTACATCCCTTATTTACGGATACTGACGGCAATTTACGACCGGAGTTAAGCACAGATGGTTTACATTTAAGTCAACAAGGTTATTTAGTTTGGAGTTCTGCCTTAAAACTGTATAGTCAAATTGCCTTAGAGCCATCTTCTAACCCTTAAAATTATGAATCATTTAAAAGTTATTATTATTGGTGCAGGAATTGGCGGATTAACCGCAGGTTTAACTCTACGACGAGCCGGATATGCTATTGAAATTTATGAAAAAACCAGCGAAATTCGTCCCGCAGGTGCAGGAATTTCGATTTGGTCAAATGGGGTTAAAGTTCTCAATAGTTTAGGGTTGGGGGATGAAATTGCCAAAATTGGCGGACAGATGGATGTCATGGAATATCGCAGTCACACCGATGAATTATTGAATCGAATTCATCTAAATCCCCTGGTAAAAACCGTTGGACAACGACCCTATCCCGTATCTCGAACGGAATTACAATCCTTACTTTTAAAAGCCTTTAATACCGACATTGAAACGGTTAAACTCAATGCTCAATGTATTAGAATTGAACAGGATGAACATCGAGTTACTGCCTATTTTGCCGATGGTTATCAAACCAGTGGAGATGTACTAATTGTGGCGGATGGAATTCATTCTCAACTGCGCGGTTATGTAGTCGGTTATCGGGTAGAATTGCGTTATGCTGATTATGTCAATTGGAATGGTTTAGTCCAAATTCATGAGGATTTAAGTGATAAAAATACTTGGGTGATTTATGTTGGAGAGGGCAAACGTGCCTCGATGATGCCCATTGGAAATCATCGGTTTTATTATTTCTTTGGTTGTCCAATGGCAAAAGGAACTGTTGTTGAACCCGAATATCGTCAACAGGAATTAAAACAGATTTTTGCCGGATGGCCGTTTCCCGTTCAACGGTTAATTGAATGTCTCAACTCTCATGAGTCAAACCGTTTAGAAATTCATGATTTAGACCCCTTAGAAACTCTCGTTAAAGGTCGAGTTGCCTTATTAGGAGATGCGGCCCATGCTACAACCCCAACGTTAGGACAGGGAGGCTGTCAAGCGATGGAAGATGCCGAAATATTATCTCGATTTTTATTAACCACAAATTTAGGAGTAGAATATGCTTTAAAACGATATGAAGCCGAACGCAAAGAACGCACTTCCACTCTGGTTCTCAAAGCTCGAAAACGAGCCGATATGATTTATGGTAAAGACCCAGATTTAACCCAAAAATGGTATGAACAACTTAAACAAGAAACGGAAACTGATGTTATTAATGCTTTATCCAAAACCATTCTAGGAGGGCCGTTTCATTAAAAGATTAAGAAACCGGGTTTCTGGGAAAGTCTGTTTTAACCCTTTAATTTTTATCCTATGGTTGCTAAACTCACAACTCATGTATTAGATACGGCTCAAGGTCGTCCGGTGGCAAATTTACGGATTGAATTATGGCAGATTAATATAGAAACAGGAGAACGAATTCAGTTAAAAACGATAGTTACAAATATAGACGGTAGAACCGATAATCCCCTATTAGCAGAAACAGAATTAAAAGGGGGAACTTATGAGTTAGTATTTGCTGTGGGAGACTATTTTAAAACTCAGTATAAATCGCTCCCTCAACCCCTATTTTTAGATCAAATTCCGATTCGATTTGGCATTGCTGACCCTACCGTTTCCTATCATGTTCCATTATTAGTTTCTCCCTGGTCTTATAGTACCTATCGAGGCAGTTAAACCCCATGAAAAGCTATTCCTTATCCGCATTAAATCAAATGACTCAAGGGGAATTTATCACCACATTAGGAGCTATTTTTGAAGATTCCCCTTGGGTGGCAGCACAAGCTTGGTTAAAACGACCATTTCAGAATATTCAATCATTATATCAAACAATGGTTGATGCGGTTAAAAATAGTGATTCAGAACAACAATTAGCCTTAATTTGCGCTCATCCCGACTTAGGAATTAAAGCAAAAATGGCAGAAGCATCCGTGAAAGAGCAAACGGGAGTCGGGTTAGACCGTTTAACACCCTCTGAATATGAACAATTTCATAGATTAAATAAAAATTATAAAGCTAAATTCGGTTTTCCTTTTATTATTGCCGTTAAAAACCATACAAAAGCCAGTATTTTAGCTGCTTTTGAACGACGGTCAAATCATTCTATTGAAGCCGAAAAAATCACCGCCTTAGAAGAAATTTATAAAATTGCTCAATTTCGTCTCTATGAACTTGTTCATCTATAAATAACTAACAAACCCTTTGATATCATGACTAACTTAAAACTATTTCGCTCCTCATTTTTAGACTTTATTGATGATCCATTTTATGAATCAGAACAGAATAGTGTTCGTTATATTCCCGATGGATTATTAGTTGTAGAATCTGGAATCATTAAAGACTACGATCATTATAACAATTTAAAAGACAAATATCAAGGGTTTACAATTACCCATTATCCTGATTTATTAATCATGCCAGGGTTTATTGATACCCATATTCATTTCCCCCAAACCGAAATGATTGCCTCCTATGGGGAACAACTCTTAGAATGGTTAAATCAATATACTTTTCCCACAGAACGTAAATTTAGCAGTAAAGAATATGCTGAAAAAATAGCGGATTTTTTCTTCGATGAACTCCTGAAAAATGGAACCACAACCGCCTTAGTTTTTGCAACAGTTTTTCCCCAGTCCGTTGATGCTTTTTTTGAAGAAGCCTATCGCCGAAATTTACGCATGATTTCGGGTAAAGTGATGATGGATTCTCATGCACCCGATTATTTAAAAGATACTCCAGAAACCTCTTATCAAGATACTAAAAGATTAATTCAAACTTGGCATAAAAAAGGACGTTTGTTATATGCAATTACTCCTCGATTTGCAATTACATCCAGTCCTGAACAGTTAAAATTAGCGGGAAAATTATTAACAGAATTTCCTGATGTTTATTTACAAACCCATCTTTCAGAAAATCTTAAAGAAGTGGAATTGGTCGCCGAACTTTTCCCCGAAGCTCAACACTATTTAGGCGTTTATGATCAAGCGGGTTTAATCGGAGAACGTTCAATTTTTGCCCATAGTATTCATTTAACCGATGATGAATTTAAACGCTTATCAGAGGCAAAATCGGCGATCGCATTTTGTCCAACCTCCAATTTATTTTTAGGAAGTGGACTGTTTAAACTGCATCAAGCTAAATCTAAAACCAATCCTATTCATGTTGGTTTAGGAAGCGATATTGGAGCCGGAACTAGCTTTTCCCTGCTACAAACTGCTAATGAAGCCTATAAAGTTGCTCAATTACAACGTCAAACCTTATCCCCTTTTCAAGCTTTATTTTTAGCCACATTAGGAGGAGCAAAAGCATTAAAATTAGAAGATAAAATCGGGAATTTTGATATTGGAAAAGAAGCGGATTTTATTGTATTAGATTATAATGCTACACCCTTAATGACTTTAAGAAATCAACAAATTCTCCCCACTCAAACTCGATTAGAAATTGCTGAAAAAGTATTTACACTGATAATTTTAGGCGATGATCGAGCCATTCAAGCCACTTATATTATGGGAGAGAGGACATATTCAAAAAAATAGGATAAAATGGACTCAATTAACTTTTAAATAATGATATGAGTCATACAGCTATTGTTAACACTCCCGGTGATACCCTCAATGTTCGTTCTACTCCTAACGGTGAAATTGTTGATGTTTTGAAAGATGGATCTCAGGTTACAATAAGTGAAACTTCCGTCAATATTGAGGGTGAAATATGGGTTTCTATTGGTACAAATCGTTGGGTCGTGTCGGAATTTTTAAGGATTGTTGATCCGGCCATTCTAAGCATTCCAGGCGCTAAAATTATTGCCACACAAACCCAGGAACAAATCGGCGGTGGTTTGCTGGTTTACCAAACCCAATTAATTGATAATACAGGCAAAATTATTAATCACGTGCGTTGTGTTTCGGGTCGCATTGGTCAACAAATTCCCTCCAATGAATCAGGTTCTCAAACCCCTTTACCCTTTGGAATTTATACCTTTGATGCTCCGGGTGTCGTGGAAGATGCACCCGGAGAATTTGGGGGAGTTTGGTCAGGAATTACACCCACTTTTCCAACTCAAAGAGCAGGGTTAGGAGTGCATTATGATCCCTCGGCTTTTTTGTATGTTTCGCAAACGGGAACATCAGGATGTTTAGCAACACCAACGATAGAAGAACGAGAAATTATGACTCGATTTATTCTTCAATATCAACCCACCCATTTAATTGTTCAAAAAGCAGATTAAACCTCAACAGAATTTAAGATTGAAACTGTTGTAAACGGGCAAGATTTTGCTTGAAAATCTGAACTTCTAGGTTTTCATCTTCTCGTTCCATAACAGAACGTTTCACTTGACCTAAATAGAGAGGTTGAGACACTTCTGCATCAGGATGAATAAGGGTTCGAGCGCGAATTAATAGTGCTTCTTGGTATTGTCCACCCCGTCCAGGAGAATATAAATCCGCCGCCGCTTGACGTAATGTGGCATCTAATTGAGTTTCTGTAATATTAGGTGCAACTGCAATTACAATTTGTCTACCCCCATCATCAAATACGCGCGTAAAACGCACTGCCCCTGGAATTTGGACATGGTTTAGTAAACCTAAACTCAAGCCCAAAACCCCTGCGGTTAAAACTCCTGTAAATCCAGTAATTCCTACTAACCTAAACCGAATTGCCCATTTAAAAATAAAGGCTAAAACGGTAATTCCGGCAAAGACTAAAGTAGCAATTCCTATCCATTTAGAAACGTCTAACAATTCTGCTGTTGATAACGAGAAGTCCATGACGGCGATTAAATAAACAACATCCAAACTTATAGCTTAATATTAAAAGGGTTACTTTGCATATTAATATTGTCTATAATCAACCCTAAAATCATGGTAGGGGTTTGGTCTCCAAACCATCTTGAGGGTTGAAGTTGAAGACTAGACCCCATACTTGAGATTATACTTTCGGGGGTAGAGGCGGTTTTTGTTGGGGTGGAACACTCAAATTTTGAACAAAAGGCAATAAATCTGAGGGAAGCACCACAATTGTTGTCGTATTATTTTCTATCCCAATTTCCGAGAGCATTTGTAATCGTCTTAACTCCAATGCTGCGGGATTTGCCATAATTACTTTAGAAGCTTCTGCTAATTTAATCGAGGCTTCTTGTTCGGCTTCAGCCTTAATTAAACGCGAACGTTTTTCTCGAAGTGCTTCTGCTACTTTTGCCATTGCTCGTTGCATGGAAGTAGGAATTTCAACATCTTTCATTTCCACTCTTTCAATCACAACTCCCCAAGATTCTGTCATTTCATCAACAACTTCTTGAATTTTCTGATTAATTTTATCTCGATTTTGTAAAACATCATCAAGACTACTTTGACCAATCACATTTCGCAAAGTCGTTAAAGACGCTTGATAAACTGCTTTTTGATAACTTTCAACCTTAACAATTGCCTTAGACGGATCAATTAAACGATAATAAAGAACAGCATTTACACTAATAGTAACACTATCGGATGTGATCGTTTCTTGCGGTTCAATATCAACGGTTTTTGTTCTAATATCCACTTGAACTTTTTGATCAATTACTGGAATTATCCAATATAATCCCGGCCCTCTCACCGTCTGCACTCGTCCTAATCTGAAAATCACTCCCCGTTGATATTCTCGATCTAATTTAAACCCAGCAATGGTTAAATAAGCGAGTAGGATAAAAAAAGAACTGAAAATGTAATTCATGATTTTTGATCTCAAATCCTGATTTCAGTATAAATAACAACAGAGATTAAGTTTGATTTCTTAATATTTTTTTAGGGTTGAAGCTTCTAATTTTTTATGCCTCCCATTATTCAAGTTAGTGACCCCGCCAGCACATTTTCTCATAAACTGCTTGTGGTTATGGTTTTATCCGTTCTTTTAGCGACGGTTACTTATTACATCATAGAAATTCCCTGTGCAAAACTCAAAAAGTATCAATCAGAAATTAAAGAAATCAAAGAAATTTAAGGCAAACTATACCAACTTTGTAAGGCTAATCGATGCACTTCTAACCAACTAATTTTATGCTGTTTAGCGAGTTTTGCACAATCCTCATATTCCGGTTGAACATTCGTAATCTTTTTTCCCGAAAAAGCCACTTTAACTCGAACTAAACCATATTGGGTTTCAACCGTTTGAATATCTCGTTTCAGAATACTGCGATTTTGCAGCGTATGACGAATACCTAATGTTGTAGTTTCTCGAAATAATATTGCTTCACAAATTTGACGGTGTTCGGGATGACAAATTATGGTTAATAATACCCCTAAACGGGATTTTTTCATCGTAATTGGTTGACTAAAAACATCAATTGCTCCCGCTTGAAATAACATTTCAAAGGTATAAGCAATCACTTGAGGACTTAAATCATCAATTTGGGTTTCCAATACAGAAATTGTCTCAGAAATCGTTTGAATTTCTACATTAACCGTTGATAAAATATCAGAATCTAGGGATTGATGTTGTTCTCCAATCCACAGCCGTAAAATATTAGGCATGGGTAAATCACGGGAACCTGCTCCTAACCCAATAGTTTGAATCGATAAAGCCGGAGGTTCTCCAAAATATTGAGCTAAAGTAACCGCAATAGCAGCCCCCGTTGGTGTGACTAATTCCCGTTCAATGCCATTACTATAAACTGGAACTTTCCCCATTTCAAATAACTTTAAAACCGCCGGAACGGGAACAGGTAACTGACCATGCGCCGCCCAAACTGTTCCCCCGCCAGTGGGTAATGTTGAACAATAAAATTGATCAATATTCAACCAATCTAAACCTAAACAAGTTCCCACAATATCGACAATGGCATCCGTCGCCCCCACTTCATGAAAATGCACTTCTTCCACAGAAATATCATGAACCGTTGCTTCTGCTTCCGCTAACTTCCGAAAAATAGCCAGACTCCAAACTTCTACCTGTTTCGGTAATTTTGCTCTGAGAATAATCGTCTCAATTTCTGACAAATGACGGGTGGTAGTTATATCATGGGTAGGATGATTTTCATGATCATGATGGTGATGATCATAATGATCATGGGAATCAGTTATTTTTGGGTGGGGTTGCTGTTGGGTTAAGTTTACGGAAACTTTCGTTGCTAACTGTCCTTGACGACGAACAGATTCCACTTTAAACTGATATTCTGACCCAATTCCTAGTAAGTCTAATTTTTCTTTTAAATAATCAATGGGAACCCCCGCATGGACTAATGCACCCAAGCACATATCGCCGGAAATTCCTGTAGGACATTGAAAATAAGCAATTTTAGTCATAACTTGTCGCTAGTCTGCTAGTCTTGAAATCAATATAAAATTTACTCTCTAAAATACAACATTTTGTTATGGCAATTCTGTACGACATTCATCCTCAAAACCCCCAAGAACGCACCCTAGAGAAAATCAAAGACGCCCTCAAGGATGGGGCGGTGATGCTGTACCCGACGGATACTGTCTATGCCATTGGCTGTGATTTGACCGTTAAGTCAGCCATTGAACGAGTCCGACGCATCAAACAACTCTCCAATGATAAACCCTTGACGTTTCTTTGTTCTTCATTATCAAATATTACCGATTATGCCATCGTTAGTGACTCAGCTTACCGTTTAATTAAGCGCTTAATTCCAGGGACATATACGTTTTTATTACCTGCGACTAAATTAGTTCCTAAATTAGTCATGGCTCCTAAACGTAAAACCACTGGAATTCGGGTTCCGAACCATCGAGCTAGTTTATCTATTATTGAAGCATTAGGAAATCCGATTATATCAACTTCTGCCCATATTACCACAGAAGAAGAAGGTCAAGCCCCGATTGCATTACCCATAGAAGGTCATATTGATAAAGCCAAATTGTTCGATGGTTTAGGCAAATTAGTCGATATTATTGTTGATGATACCTCAGATCCAGGTTGTCAAGTTTCAACTATTATTGATTTAACCAACGATGAGCCTATAATTGTTAGAAAAGGTCAAGGTTGGGAAGAAGCAGAAGAATGGTTTGAAGGATAAGCGATTAAACATTAATAATTAACAGGAAATTTCCATGAAACAGTTAACAAGAATAACAAATATTGCTATAATTGAATCCTCATGGCTATTATGGCATCGGAGGTAATATTATGATCGAGGGGCAAAAAACTAATAAACCTCTATTTTCTCAACAAGGCGATGACTAAAGACAAACTACCGT
This sequence comes from uncultured Oscillatoriales cyanobacterium, assembly GCA_903893625.1. GTDB lineage: Bacteria > Cyanobacteriota > Cyanobacteriia > Cyanobacteriales > Microcoleaceae > Planktothrix. The sequence goes on along the minus strand of CAITND010000104.1, from coordinate 32,787 downwards.
TGACTTCTCAAGATGTTCTGGCAGAAAGACTTGCAGCCCTGCGAGAATTATTTCCAGAGGTGTTTACTGAGGGCAAGGTTGATTTTGATCGGCTAAAGCAGACGTTAGGAGAATCTGTTGATGAAGGGCGGGAACGCTACGGGCTATCTTGGGCAGGAAAAAGTGAAGCAATTCGCAATTCGCAAGCGCAAAGCGTTGGGACATTGACCCCTATACCGGAGGAATCGGTTAATTTTGATATAACGGAGAATATTTTTATTGAAGGTGACAATCTGGAAGTTTTGAAGCTGTTGCAAAAGAGCTATTACAACCAGATCAAAATGATTTATATCGATCCTCCTTACAACACCGGGAAGGAGTTTATTTATCCTGATAATTTTCGGGAAGGATTAGAGGATTATTTGCGTTATTCGGGGCAGAAAAACGGTGAGGGAATCAAGCTAACGACGAATACAGAAACCGATGGGCGGTTTCATTCTAAGTGGCTGAATATGATGTATCCTCGTTTATTTTTAGCACGAAATATTCTATGTAAGGAAGGGATAATTTTCGTAAGCATAGACGATCGGGAAATAGATAACTTAAGACTTGTTATGAATGAAATTTTTGGTCAAGAAAATTTTATAGGAACTTTTGTATGGCAATCAAAAAAAGGAGGTGGAAGTGATACATCTGGAGTTGTTAACGATCAAGAATATGTAGTTTGCTATGGTAAAATCAGTGACGCTCAATCTCTATCGAAAGTTCAGATTGAATCAGAAGATCTAAATCGAGAAGATAAAAAGGGTGCTTACCGACTTGGACGTGAACTTAATAAATGGGGTTCTAACTCTCGCCGTGAAGATAGACCAACAATGTTTTTTCCTATTCCAGGGCCAAATGGTGAAGAAGTATACCCAATTCGCAATGATGGGACAGAAGGCCGTTGGCGATTAGGCAAGAAAAAGATGTTTGATATAGTTGAACGAGAAGATGCGGAGTTCGTCAAGCGTTCTGATGGCAATTATATTGTTTATGAAAAAATTCGCTCTGTAGATCCTAGATTTAAGCCATTTAGAACTTGGTTAACAGATGTGGGGGCAACTGCTGATGGTTCTAAAGAAGTCAAGGCTTTATTTAATGATCTGAAAATTTATGATTTTCCAAAACCTATTGCTCTTATTAAACATCTGATCTCTATTGGTACAACTAGCACTGATGATATTGTGCTGGATTTTTTTGCAGGTTCTTGTACAACTGCACAAGCATTGATGGAACTGAACCAAGAAGAAGGAAACAACAGAAATTTTATTTGTATTCAATTGCCAGAACAAACCCCAGAAAATTCCGAAGCAAGAAAAGCTGGATATAATAAGGTTTCGGAGATCAGTCAGGAACGTATCAAGCGATCAATTAGTAAAATCAATGAAGAAGAAAACGGCAAACTGGATCTCAACGGATCAGGACAACAAGACCGAGGCTTCAAAGTCTTCAAACTCACCGAAAGTAACTTTAAGATTTGGGATGGCACTGCACCCCAGAATGCCGAACAATTAAGTTTAATGCTCGAAGAGTTTGCAGACAATATTCTTCCCGGTGCAACTAAACTGGGAATGCTTTATGAAATCTTGCTCAAAGCTGGATTCCCATTAACAGCAAAAATTGAAAAATTAGATATAGCCGGACAGGAATTTTATGCGATTGATGACGAGAAGTTATTTATTTGTCTGGAATATGAGATATTAGAAGATACGATTCGGCAAATTCTTAATTATCAACCCAAACCTAAGCAATTCATTAGCCTCGATTCTTCCTTCCGAGGTAATGACCAGCTAAAAACAAATACCCAGCTACAAATGCGTGACCACGATATTAAATTCCGCACAGTATGAAGATTCAATTTGATAGTCAACAGCAATATCAACTCGATGCCATTAACGCCGTTGTTGATGTATTTGATGGTCAACCGTTAGCACAAGGGCAATTTGATTTGGCTCTTGGTTTTGGTGGAGCCATGACTGAGATGGGATTTGGCAACCAGCTAGAATTATCCCCTGAAGAAATTTTGGTAAACGTTCAAACAATTCAAGAACGCAATGAGATTGAACCTGTAGAAACAGGAGAAGAGAAACCCCTTCAACATAGCATGAATTTTTCTGTTGAAATGGAAACAGGGACGGGAAAAACCTATGTTTATCTCCGTACCATCCATGAATTAAATGCACGGTATGGTTTTACTAAGTTCATCATTGTAGTTCCTGGTGTACCGATTCGAGAAGGCGTTCTCAATACTTTAAAAATTACCAAAGAACACTTTCAATATCTCTATGGTAATCAACCGTTTGATTCCTGGGTTTATAATTCCAAACGAGTCTCAAATTTGCGGCAATTTGCCAATTCTAATCAATTACAAATTCTGGTGATTAATATTGATGCTTTCAATAAAAAAGACATTAGCATAATTCATAAAGAACTGGATGGTTTATCTGGGCATCGCCCGATTGAGTTTATTCAAGCAACTAATCCAATTGTCATCCTTGATGAACCACAGAACATGGAATCAGATAAATCAAAAGAGGCGATCGCCAGCCTAAATCCCCTCTGTGCCTTACGCTATTCTGCTACTCATAAGAATTTATACAACCTAGTGTATAAACTTGATCCGGTGAAAGCTTATGATATGAAACTCGTTAAGCAAATCACGGTTACATCGGCTCTGGAAGAGAATAGTTTTAATCAGCCTTATGTTCATTTAGAGTCTATCAAAGCAACAAAAACAAAAATCACAGCTAAATTAACGATCGACGTACAAAAGCAAAATTCTATTACTCGTACCAGCGTATCGGTGAGTAAAAATGGGGTGGATCTTTACGAATTGTCGGGGGGTCGAGAACTTTACAAAGGCTATATTGTCGATTGTATTGATGCAGGATTTGGGTATATTTCTTTTACCAATGGAGTCAGCCTCAATATTGGAGAAACAATCGGCAATTATGGCGATGATTTGATGAAAGCACAAATCAGAGAAACGATTAAAGAGCATTTAGACAAAGAACTAGCTGTTAAGAGACAAATTCCCGATCGCCCACTTAAAGTTATTTCCCTATTTTTTATCGATCGTGTAGCTAACTATGCTCCTGCGGATGGCAAACTGCGTCAATGGTTCATTGAGATTTATCAAGAATTTTCTCAACTACCGCGTTATCAAACTCTTAATTTACCATTTGTTGATGTTGTTCATAAGGGTTACTTTGCTGAAGATAAAAAGGTGGCAAAAGATACAAATGGTGCAACAGCGGCAGATGATGAAGCATATAAATTAATTATGCAAGAGAAAGAGCGGTTACTTTCGCCAACTGAACCTTTACGTTTTATTTTTAGCCATTCGGCATTAAGGGAAGGTTGGGATAATCCAAATGTCTTTCAAATTTGTATGTTACGCGAAGTGCAATCAAAAGTTGAAAGACGACAAACGATCGGACGAGGTTTGCGTTTACCTGTCGATGCAACAGGCATTCGTGTATTCGATCCTACGATTAATCGCTTAACTGTTATTGCCAATGAAAGCTATGCGGATTTTGCCCGTGCTTTACAGACAGAAATTGAAGAAGATTGTGGTGTGAAGTTTGAAGGACGGATCAAGAATAATCGCGATCGCCAAACAGCAAAATTAATTCCCAAGTGGCGAGAAAATACATATTTTCTGGAACTTTGGGAACGCATTAAGCACAAAACTCGCTACTCAGTTGATTATGACACGCCAAAATTGATCGATGATGCGGCTGAAGAGATCAAAAAAATGCCTCCAATTACAGCACCTCAGATTCGCTTAGAAAAAGTTGCTCTAAGCTATACGAATACAGGTCTTACTTCTCAACTATTGTCAGTCACTAGCAGTAAAACAGAATTTCGAGTTTCTACCATTCCCGATTTAATTAGCTACTTACAACGAGAAACCGAATTAACAAGAGGAACGTTATTTAGTATTTTGTCAAAGTCTGGTCGGTTATCAGATATCTTCGTTAACCCTCAACAATTTCTTGATTTGGCAACACGGACAATTCGCATCACAATGCAACAACTGATGGTTAGTGGCATCAAATATGAAAAGATTGCTGGAGAAGAATACGAGATGCGCTTGTTTGAAGACCATGAACTAGCAGGTTTCATTGACAATATGTTATCGGTAAATCGCTCAATTTATGATGCAATTGAATATCAATCTGAAACAGAGAAACAGTTTGCTGAGATTTTAGATGGACGGGAAGACATCAAACTCTTTATCAAACTGCCCCCCTGGTTCAAAGTCCAAACCCCTGTCGGTACTTACAACCCAGACTGGGCGATCGTAAAACAAGTTTCGGAAGATGAACAAAAACTCTACCTAATTCGAGAAACCAAAGCCACCAAAGATCAGCTAAAATTGCGAAGGGGTGAAGGCGCAAAAATTCATTGTGGTCAGCAGCATTTCGATGTGCTAAATTTAGATTTTGATGTTGTTACAAATGCCTCAGAAGTTTAGAACCTAGAAACAAGATAAACGAGATAAAAGTTAATTAGTATTACTAATGAGGTAAAACTTTATGATCGCTCAAATTGAAAAACAAGACCATAAAACCCTTGAACAATACCTAGAATTAGAACTCAATTCTCAAGAACGCCATGAATATTTAGATGGAGAAATTGTTAGTATGACAGGTGGAACCCCCAATCATAACAAAATTGCAGGCAACTTTTATGCAGCTTTAAATTTTGCCCTCAAACGTCAACCTTATGAGGTATTTTTTACCGATCAACGCCTCTGGATTCCTCAAAAACGAATTTATACTTATCCAGATGTTATGATAATTTCAGGAGAATTACAATTTCAAGAAGGCAGAAAAGACACTTTAACCAATCCAACGTTAATCGCTGAAGTCCTCTCTAAATCCACAGAAGGATATGATCGAGGAGACAAATTTCATGCTTATCGAACTATTCCCACCTTCCAAGAATATCTTTTAATTGATCAATATCATCAGTACGTTGAACAATTCACAAAAACTGATAACGGCAAATGGTTACTGTCCGAATATGAAGGCGAAACTGCCACCTTATCCCTCGCCTCAGTTGCCTTTGAAATTTCCCTATTGGATCTTTACGATAAAGTCGATTTTACCTTGATAGAGCAACAGTAGGTAGGTTTGCCAGATCAGAAAAAACACCAAGACACGGAGACACGAAGAATACTTTGTGTCTCCGTGGTTTTAGAGAACCAGAGGAACTCCATATTACAGTCTCTCTTCATAAGATTCAGGTAGCCAGTTGTGAAACTGGTCTATTGATAATATCGGCAACCCCAACAAAAATCAGGTGTGATCTAAGAAAATAAAACATGGTTGTAATACCGATTAAATAAGGCTTTCAGGGTGATGCACAATTGCTTGACGTAGAGGAATGAACAAAGGCATCAAATCAGTTACCTCAGAGAGTGGAACATTATTGTCACTACTTCAAAAGGGCTGCTTCTACTATTCAAAGTGTAGAGAGTTGAATCAGGAAACACCAAACCGCCCTTCACTCTCGCCTTCTGTACACCGTGCTTTACCCCAGGACATCCATCATGTTTGCACAAGAAATTTCTATTCAAGATTCTCAAGTCACCCTCAATTCTATTAATCCTCAAGCTTTAGCTCAACTCTTATTACAAGAACTACAAACAACCGTCAAAACCCTTCCTGCTAGTGGTCGGGCGGTGACGCTGCGGATGGCGTTAGAAGTAGAACGCATTTGCGAAAAAAGCAACCGCATTCAAAATTCTGGCGAAGTGCAAACCTGGCAACTCAGTTTAGCCCGTCATCGCTTGCAAAAGTGCTTAGAATATTACAAACTCGGTTCTCGTCAAGGTCGGGTGGAACTGCATTCTAATTTAGCCGCGATGGTCTACCGTCACGTTGCTTCCTTTGAGTCTCAATTAAGCTTTCAAGCCCGTTACAATTTAATTGAAGACTTTCTGCAAGGGTTTTATGTCGAGTGTTTACGAGCTTTCCGTCGGGAACACCTTATGGAAGCTGACTATACTCCCCACACCCGTTTAGAATTAGCGGAATACATGGCCTTTACCGAACAGTATGGCAAACGTCAAATTGGTTTACCCGGTCGCAACCGTCAACGGTTAATTGTGTTACGCGCCCAAAGTTTTGCCAAAGGTCAACCTCCCGAAACTTCTATGGATATTGAATTAGCCGTTGAAGGGGGCAAAACCGAAGAAGCGGAAGCTCAAAGTCGGACATCGGCGATGCAGCAAATTCGGGAAAAAATGGTGTCTGAAACCGTTGACCCCGCAGAAAGTGTTTTAAGAGATCGCGTCATTGCTGAACTGGTTCAATATTTAGAATCTCAAGAACAGACTGATTGTGTTAAATACTTAATGCTGAAAATGCAAGATCTCCAAGCTTGCGATATTGATAAAGCTATGGGGTTAACCGCCCGTCAACGGGACTATCTGCAACAACGGTTTAAATACCACGTTGAAAAATTCGCCCGGTCTACCAACTGGAAACTCGTCCATGAATGGTTAGGCGCTGATCTGAACCAAAAATTGGGGATGAACAGCCAACAATGGGAAACCTTCCAAGCTCAATTATCCGCCGATCAACAAAAGTTACTGCAACTCAAAGAAACTCAAGAAAGCGATAAAGCGATCGCCTCTGCCCTCAAATGCACCCCCAAACAAGTCCAAAAACGTTGGGCTAAACTCCTCGATCTGGCTTTCAACTATCGCAACAGCGAGGCGTTAGCATAATGGAGGGTCAAATATTAGGAGCAGGCGAGGTAGGGGCGAGGTCTCCTCGCCCTCAACCGTCAACCGTCAATATTGTTAACATCCTATTCCCTATTTCCTTATATAAGAATTTTAAATCGAAAATTGGTCAATCTTAACCTTGTCTTGTAGCAACTACCGAGTAAATTCGATACAGTAGATTATAGTAACAGTTTATTAAGATTAAGACGGTATGAGTGTTAATCTAACTTCAACTTCTGAGTCGTTATCGAGGTGGTTTCACATCCAAGCGGGGTTTGTGGAATCGTCATTATTGATACCACCTGCCCAAAATAGGTTAGCACTGCAACAGGTCTTTCAAACCTTGAATGCTAGAAGCTGCCCTAAGTCCTATAACTTTCACCTGCATAGCCGACGTTCCGATGGCCAACTTGAACCGAATGAAGTCATGCAACAAGCCATTGAAATTGGGTTAAAAGGACTGACAATTACCGATCACCATACAACCCAAGGCTACAAAGAAGCGCAACAGTGGTTAGACCAGTGGAAACAAAACCATCCCGAACTTGCTAATACAGCGCCTCAGTTATGGACAGGAGCAGAAATTAATGCTCAGTTATTGGGTGTGGATGTCCATATTCTGGGTTATGCTTTTGATCCTGATGCAGTTTGTCTACAACCCTATCTGCAAGGTGACACGACTTTTTTGAGAACAGATGCCTATTATGCTGAAAACGTGATAGCTGCTATCCAAGGAGCGGGAGGGTTAGCGGTTTTAGCTCATCCAGCCCGGTATCGTCGTCCTTTCACTGAATTAATTCCAGAAGCGGCTCGTTTAGGAATGGATGGCGTTGAAGTGTATTATGCCTATCACCATACGAACCCTTGGTTACCAACCGCAGAAATTGTAAACCAAGTTAAACAGTTAACCGATAGCTATGGTTTACTGAACACCTGCGGCACAGACACCCATGGTCGTGATGTCTTACTTCGGATTTAATTGATGATGCTAGTTCCTCAAATGTTGATACAGGAGAGTTTTTTCCCTATTCGGTTAAACCATGTTCCAGAGCATAACGCACTAATTCTGTTCGACTATTAGTTCCAGTTTTAGTAAATAACCGACTGACATATTTCTCAACGTTGCGAACACTGGTTTCTAAATTGCGGGCTATTTCTTTATTCATTAATCCTTTAGCAACTAAATCTAAAACACTTTGTTCACGCGGCGTTAAATCAATTTTAATTGGGGGTGGTGTTTGATGAATCCCACTTTTACCTTTTAACATATTTTCAATGCGCGCAATTTGACCTGCTAATGTAGCAATATCTGGGCTTCCATCCCCTGTGCTACTGCGAAGGGCAGCTTGTCTGGCTAATAAATTTTTGACAATTACTACTAATTCTTCTGGGTCAAAAGGTTTGGATAAATACGCATCACATCCAGCTTGATAGCCTTGAATGCGATCGCTTTTCATGCCTTTAGCAGTTAGAAAAACAACGGGTAAGGCTTTGAAACGAGGATCTTCCCGCATTTGTTTTAAAAATTGATAGCCATCCACTCCCGGCATCATAATATCAGTAATCACTAAATCGGGGAGATTTTGTTGTAACAGTTCCCACCCTTGTTTGGCATTACTGGCCGCATCAACGGAGAAATTACTATCTTCTAAATAGGCTTGTACCGCTTCTCGCAGTCCGGGTTCATCGTCTACTAATAACAGTCTAGCGGGAACTGGGGAGACTTCAGCCTCAGATGCAGGAGGATTGATTGAACTTGACATGACATTGACCTAAATTCAACGTTTTTTTCACTGTAGCGAAATTTTTAATTGAATTATACGGATCATCAGAACGGTTTTTACACCCTTAACCGTACTTGACAAAATTATTATTTTATGTATTCTAGGAAGCGATCGCTTATTTTTTGAATTGGCGATCGCTCCTTGGGGGTCTGATCCAGAATAGAGCAATCTGGGTAGGACTGATCAACTACTATGGATTTAAACTCTATTACCCATTCCCCATTCCCCATTACCCATCCGTAATTCGTAATTCGTAATTCGTAATTCGTAATTCCCTATTCCTAACAATTATTCAACCGTTGACGAGCATTTTCTAACGCTTGTTTGACTTGCTCAAACCCGGTTCCCCCATAACTATTTCGAGCAGAAACGACTTGACGGGGAGCGATCGCTTCATAAATATCCTCCTGAAATTGAGGATGTAATTCTTTCCATTCTTCTAAGGTTAAATCTTTGAGTAATTTCCCCGCTTCTAAACAAGTTCTGACGACTTTTCCAACTAAATTATAAGCTTCACGGAACGGAATTCCTCGTGTGGCTAAATAATCCGCCACATCCGTTGCATTCGAGAAATCTTCAGCCACTGCTTCCGCTAAACGACTAGAGCGAAATTCTATGCCTTCTTCCATTAAAATCGTCATCGATTCTAAACTACCTTTCACCGTTTTAACTGCATCAAATAAGGCTTCTTTATCCTCTTGCAAGTCTTTATTATAGGCTAAAGGTAATCCTTTCATTACCACTAATAACCCTTGTAAATGCCCAAACACCCGCCCGGTTTTTCCCCGCACTAATTCAGGGATATCCGGGTTTTTCTTCTGAGGCATAATACTCGAACCCGTTGAACAGCTATCAGTTAAAGTAACAAAACTAAATTCCTGAGACGCCCAAAGCGTAATTTCTTCCGCTAAACGGCTCAAATGCACCATAATTAAACTCGCAGCCCCCAGAAATTCTATCGCCCAATCTCGATCACTCACCCCATCTAAACTATTAGCATAAACCTGACCAAACCCTAATAATTCGGCACTATAATGGCGATCAATCGGAAAAGTTGTTCCCGCTAAAGCTCCACTTCCTAACGGACAAATATCCACCCGTTTATAGACATCTCCTAACCGTTCCCAGTCGCGGTTTGTCATTTCCACATAAGCTAATAAATGATGAGCTAAACTTAGGGGTTGCGCCCGTTGGAGATGGGTATAACCCGGAATAAACGTTTCAACATTTGTTTCCGCTAAATTTAATAATACCTGTTGAAAGCTAACTAATTGTTGACGAATTTGTTGAATTTGATCCCGTAAATATAAACGGGTATCCGTTCCCACTTGATCATTCCGAGATCGAGCCGTATGTAGTTTTTTTCCGACATCTCCGACTAATTCAATTAAGCGACGTTCAACCGCAAAATGAACATCCTCCGCATCCACACCAGGGTTAAAGTTTCCGTCCCGATATTCTTGACGAATTAGTTCTAAACCGGAAACCATTTGTTCTGCTTCTTCATGGGCAATAATTCCCGTTTTTGCTAACATTTTGGCATGGGCAACTGATCCGGTTAAATCATATTCAATCAGTTGGATATCAAAACCAATACTAGCGTTAAACTCTGCAATAGCAGGATGCAGAGATTTTTCAAACCGTTGACTCCAGGTTTTTGAGTTCGTTGTTGTCATATTGGGGCTTTGTTTTGCATTCTCTGTCAACTGTACACAGTCAAGCGTGTTATAGGAAGTCCAAAAAGTTCATTATGAACAGAAAGGGAATCGATCAAGTATTCAGAAGATCCTGAACCGTCAATGCTAATTCTGGGAACAGGGGGGAGGTAATCTGATCCAATCCAGTAAACACCTGTTCTGTGTAAAACCCTTCTTCACCCAGAACTCGCACCGTCACATTAGGGACTGAGCAATTCCAATCGACTGTCCAATATTCGGGAACTCCCAGGGATTGATACTCAGCCAGCTTATCCTTAATGTCTATATCAGGGCTAATCACCTCAATTACTAACAAAGGTGGAGTATAAAGAATTGCTGATGTTTGTTCGATTTCAATTTTCTGTTGTTCACTAATTACAGAAACATCAGGACGACGGGTTCTAATACCTGTAAAAAATTCAATTCCATTGGGTCTAGCATGACAAGGATATTGTTTTCGTTTGATTTCTAAAAATAGACAGACCAAAAGTAGGGTAATAATCGCTTCATGTTTACCTGTTGCTGGAGGCATCTCAACTAATTTTCCCTCAACAAATTCATATCGTCGTTCTGTTCCATCATGGTAAGTCAGATATTCCTCAAACGTCAGTTTTACGTCAGTTTTTGTCATGGTTTATTACCTCAACTTTGTTCCACCCTATCCTAAGTTTATCAACTTATTTATTAGCTAAAATAGCTTTAGCTTTTTGCCAGAGGGCGTCTAATTCTTCTAAACTATATTCAGAGAAGGGGCGATCGCAAGCTTCCTCAACTTTTGATAACCGTTGAATAAAGCGATGATTGGTTTCTTGTAATCCCACATAAGGATCTAAATCATACCAACGGGCTAAATTAATTAAGACAAATAAAATATCGCCTAATTCTGCTTGTTGATGGGCTTTATCCGATCCTTGAATCGCTTCTTTAAATTCGCCAACTTCTTCTTCAAATTTATCCCAAACCCCCTCAACATTATCCCATTCAAAACCAATATCTGCCGCTTTTTTAGATATTTTCATCCCTGCCATTATTGGGGGTAATTGTCGGGCATAACGGCTTAATTTAGAACTGAATGTTTGGGTTTCGGGTGTTTCTCCTTGTTCGTTTGCTTTAATTTCTTCCCAGTTTTGCCGGACTTCTTCCACACTATTAACTTCCACTTCTCCAAAAACATGAGGATGGCGGCGAATTAATTTTTCTGTAATATTATTAGCCACTTCTGCCATTGAAAACTGTTGAGATTCACTGGCAATTTGAGCTTGTAAAATCACTTGTAACAATAAATCCCCCAATTCGTCAACAATAGCCTTTTGATCACCACTACGAATCGCATCAACAACTTCATAGGCTTCTTCAATAATATATGGAATTAAAGTTTCTGGAGTTTGTTCTAAATCCCAAGGACATCCCCCTTCTGGCGATCGCAATTTTGCCACAACATCGATTAAATTTTGTAGGGCGATTAAATTGGGTGTCAAAGTAATATTGTCTGCTGTGTTCATTTAAAATACCTCTATTGTGATGCAAAAAATGGGTGAAATGATTTATTTTTTGGGACGACGGGAAGATTTTTTAGGCGTTGTTGAATTCTGCTTTTGACGTTGGGGTTTAATCGGAGGAAGTTCTACGGTGGAAGTCTCTGAAACTTGGCGTTTGCGTTTTTTTGATTTAGGAGGATCAAGAGTAGGACTGTGATTTTTTCCTGTTTTCAGCCATTTTCTAAACTCTTTATAAAAAGAGTTAGACCAATCACTAAAGGAATGACTCATCGCCCCCATTTCTAATCCTAAATAAACGGCGATACATTCTCTGGGATGGTTGGAAAGTGCTTGACCAATATTTTGAGCAATTTCTAATGGTTTCCAGGGAAGTAATCCGAAATATTCTGCTATTAGTCCCCCCAATAAACTGACAATACCGATACCCCCTCCTAAATAAAGAATTCTCAGTGCTGTCCCAATAAATGGCCCATGAGATAAAAACGACCGATGACGTAAACTATTTTGGTAGGGAACCCAGAAACACCGCAACATCCCCCACCGTTGAAACTGTCGGGAGTCAATATCTAAATCGGGGCCAAACATTAACCCACTAAACAGGAAACTCCCCGTCACCAGAAACGTTAAGTGACTGCTGCTAGTTTGGCTAAACGTCAAACCCGCAATCAAGGGTAAGCTCCAAAGGGTAATACGGTCGTGGGTTTGACCTGATGGCATGGGGTAGGATGATCAATCATTGAAAATAGGGTTGTGATTCTAAAAGTTTATGTTATAATAAGTAAATGTGTGAATCGGGCGGTTAACTCAGCGGTAGAGTGCTTCCCTTACAAGGAAGAGGCCACAAGTTCGAATCTTGTACCGCCCATTGTAACTAAAGAACCTGCATCCTTTGCTTGTAAGGGATTTACTCTATCACTGAGTTAACCGCCCGATCAGGGATCTGGTATTTACTCCTTCAGGATACAAGATAGATACAAACTCAAGCAAAAATTATCATTTTTAGCAACGCTACCTAGTGGAAAATATTTTCCACAGAATTGCTACCAGAAAAAAAAGACTGGGGAGAACCCAAAAAATTAAAAGGTTTAGATTGCAAAAAAGGTGGTTTCAGTGGCTCGTACCAGAAAAAATATTAATGGGCAGCATAGTAATAGGGGAAATTTAGGATTTGAGGAGAAACTATGGGCTACGGCTGACAAATTGCGTGGTCAAATGGATTCTGCTGAGTATAAGCATATTGTACTAGGGTTAATCTTTCTAAAATACATTTCAGATGGTTTTGAAGAACATTATCATCAGTTGGAATTGTGGACAGCGACTCCATCTAACAACTTGTATGTTAGTGAGCAAAGAGGACGCTATCAAGTTCTTGAAGATAAACAGCAGTATTTAGCCAAACATTTATTCTGGGTTCCAAAAGAAGCTCGCTGGTCGTATATAAAAGCTAATTCTAAAAATCCTGAGATTGGTAAAATTATCGATTCAGCAATGCTATTAATTGAGCAGGAAAATCCATCGTTAAAAAATATTTTACCCCAAGATTATTCTCGTTCTTCCCTTGATCAACGACGTTTAGGTGAGCTAGTTGAATTAGTTGAAACCATTGGTTTAGGTGATACAGAAAGTCGTTCCAGAGATATCTTAGGAAGAGTTTATGAGTATTTTTTAGGGCGATTTGCTTGTGCAGAAGCTAAAGGAGGTGAATTCTATACACCACAATCAGTGGTAAAACTTTTGGTTGAAATGATTCAGCCTTATAAAGGGTGTGTTTATGATCCCTGTTGTGGTTCAGGAGGAATGTTTGTGCAGTCCGAAAAATTTGTAGAAGCTCATGGAGGTCAATCTCAGGATCTTTCAATATATGGTCAAGAATCTAATCCTACGACATGGCGTTTGTGCAAAATGAATTTAGCCTTGCGAAGAATTCAAGGAAATATAGGTTCGCATCACGCAGATACCTTTCATAACGATTTACATCCCAATCTTAAAGCCGACTACATTCTAGCTAATCCTCCATTTAATATGAGCGATTGGGGAGGTGAACATCTGAGACAAGATCCACGTTGGCAATACGGTACTCCCCCGATTAATAATGCTAACTTTGCCTGGGTACAACAGATGGTTTCTCATCTTGCTCCAGATGGAGTAGCAGGTTTCGTATTGTCTAATGGAGCCTTGAATCACAGTCAAGGAGACGGTACAATCCGAGAGACTTTAATTGAAGCTGATTTAATTGATTGTATTGTTGCTTTACCAAATCAACTTTTTTATACAACACAAATTGCTGCAACTTTATGGTTTATTGCTGGTAATAAACAAGACACTAGATTCCGGGATCGTAAAGATCAAACGCTTTTTATTTATGCCTACTCTTTTGGTGAAATGGTTGATAGAACCCACTGCATTCTTACCGATGCTGAAATATCAAGAATTGCCAAAACTTATCAAGATTGGCGTAGTAGAGAAACTTTTAATCATTACAGGGATATTCCTGGTTTTTGTAGATCTACAACCTTAAAAGAGATCCGTTCCCATAAAATGTCATTAATTCCTGGAAGATATGTCGGCTTTGACGAGGAATTAACCAAACATTGGGATATTGAGCGACTTCAATCAGAGCTTGCTGATGTAGAAACTCGTCTGAACGAAATCACAAAAGCGTCTAATTCTGCTTTTAAAGTTCTTAAGGAATTGTTGCATGGCTGAACCTCTTCTAAAATGTCCTAGTCATTGGCTGCATACTACTCTGGAACCAAACCTAGAAAGTGAATTAATAACCCATGTTGATAGCGGAGGCACACCTAGCACTAAGAATGAAGAAAATTGGGATGGTGAAACTCCTTGGTTAACTCCAAAAGAAATAACCAATTTTATAGATACAATCTACGTTTCTGACACCGAAAGAAAAATTACACCGAAAGGACTAACGAGTAGTGCAGCAAAACTGTTACCAACGGGGACAGTAATGTTAACAAAACGCGCTCCGGTTGGTGCTGTTGCTATCAATGCAGTTCCCATGTCAACTAATCAAGGGTTTCTGAATTTTCAGTGTGGTTCTAAACTGCGACCTCTTTACTTAGCTTATTGGTTTAAAGCCAATAAAGTCTACTTGAATATGATCGCTAATGGCTCAACTTATCCAGAATTATATAAATCAGATTTGTTTGAGTTACATCTTGCAGTTCCTACTTTAGAAGAGCAAGACGCTATTCTGAGTGTTATTAGTGCTATACAATATGTTTCACTGCTTGGGCTTCCCCTTGAGCAGTCTATGACTACGCCTGAACAGATGATCAGGATGCAGGAACAAAACCGCAGACTGCGTATGATTCGAGATGCTATCTTGCCAAAGCTTTTATCTGGTGAGTTAGATGTTTCAAAGGTTTCCGCTAGATTTACAGAGGTTTTAATATGATTTTATCGAGTCTGCCAAAACTTTGTGGTACTGATGGCTGTCGCTTATTTTCAGGACATTCAGGAGAACACAATCCTTATCCAACCTCAGCTTGGAGTTTTATGGAGGAGAAGGATAAGAATAAATTAGATAAAGCTGGGTTTGCGACTCCTCGCGGTGGAGCTAAAGGAGCATATCAA
Source organism: uncultured Oscillatoriales cyanobacterium (assembly GCA_903893625.1). Taxonomy (GTDB): domain Bacteria; phylum Cyanobacteriota; class Cyanobacteriia; order Cyanobacteriales; family Microcoleaceae; genus Planktothrix. The sequence goes on along the minus strand of CAITND010000104.1, from coordinate 17,450 downwards.
AATCATGTCGTTCGTAGTAATCGAGTGATAATACCCTATGAACGATGGTCAAGTGCTCCTTTGCAGGAATACAAAGACGGATATGTGATTCGCCTCTATCCAGAACAATATTTTGAATCTGCTGGTGTTCCAAAACTAAGCTTTATAACAGGGAAAGAATCCTCGATTGTTGTTGGACAGAATGCTTTTGTTTTATATAGAACACATCGAGGATTAGAAAGTTTTCCTCCTTTACAAACTTGGAGCGTTTGCCATCTCGAAAAAAATGGTAAGCCTTCAAAAAAACGAGGTAGAGATGTTCGAGATGTTGGTCATTATGTTTTACGAATTCCAAAGTTGGGTGGTAAGAAGGAGCGCAAAGAAGGAGCCGTACAAGGAATGTTTGCTCCAGAATATGCCGATCAGGAAACGAATTATCTCTGTAAATGTGTATTAGCTTGGTTAATCACCCAAACTGTAGGCAGTCCTTATGTGACTACCCAAGCAGAACATCTACAAGCAATTTTACATCAAGAAAATTTACTTGATGTGTCTAATTATGAGTACAAAGGCGTAATCAGGCATGGTCTATCAACTTGTCCCTTGTGCCTTCGCTTCATAGGATATCAAGAGCTTCATGCCTCAGCAACATACGAAGATGATCTTAGTTCTGGAAATGCTGCCGGACAGGTTGAGGGAGCTATTCGCTCAACAATTGTAAATCTATTTCATATTGAGCCACTTGTATATGATCAGATCACACATATTCCGTCTAATGTTGCTTGGGGACATCATTCTTGTAATACTCGTTTAGGACAGAGGCGATGTCGCTCACTCGCTGAACTCATTGAATTAGATTTAAAAGTTGGTATCATCAGACCTGAAGGCATTGAAACCTTTGGCTGGATTAGTGACGATCATGGGATTATTCGCTCTCCCTTGGGATCTGTTTGGATACGAATTAGTGAAGATAAGGCAGAAGATGCTCCTCCTCAACAGGCTGATTTGGATGAAGAGTTGGAAGATGAAGACGACGAGGATTTGTAAATTATAAAAACACAGGGAAGCTTACTCTGAAAATCTGCAACTAAAGTTTAGTTGAACAAGCGATCGCACCCTAATCCGCTATCTTATAAATACCCACTCCTAATTGTTGATGAAGATGACTATATTGATCGCAAAATGGAAACTAGACGACTATCACCGCATTGTCGAAATGGGTCTACTCGACGAGCGCCCCGTTGAACTACTGCATGGAGAAATTGTTCAAATGTCCCCAGAAGGAGAACCCCACGCCTACTATAGTCGAACTGCTGGCGAGTACCTCATGCGGATACTTGGCGATCGCGCTTTAGTCAGCCCAGCTAAACCCATCACCCTCCCCAACGACTCCGAACCCGAACCCGATATCGCTATTGTGGAACGTTTGGGGCGGGAATATCTCAGCCATCATCCATATCCTGAAAATATTTTCTGGGTGATAGAATATTCCCACTCCAGCTTAGAAAAAGACTCAACAGTGAAATATCACATCTATGCTGAAGCTGGAATCTCCGAATATTGGTTAGTTAACTTACAGCGTCGGGAACTGATCATTTATCGTGACCCCCGTGATGGTGAATATGGCTCCAAAATCACCTTAACGGAAGGTGAAGTGACACCCCTAGCCTTTGCAGATATCCAGATTCCAGTTGCAGCAATCATTTCAGCAGATTAATCGGCTTTTCTACCCAACTTTTCCTCCTGACTCCCTTTTGATTAAAACTCCTAGTATGGCTGAGACTGGGATAATGTTGTTCAATTCTAGGCTAGATCCTCTCACCCACCCTGATTAGGTTAACAAAAAGTAATATATGTGTTAAAATTGTCCCTAATTGTTGGAAAAATAAAATTTTATAACCTAATTAAAATTATGGCTAAACCCAAAATTGTTCAAATTGAACCTTGGATTGATGAGAGTGAACTAGAACAACTCAAGCGTGTTATTGAATCTACTTACCTGACAGAACATAAATTAACCCAAGAATTTGAAGCGGGGATTAAAAGCTTAACGGGAGCAAAATATGCGATCGCTACATCCAATGGGACAACAGCATTATACTGTGGATTAAAAGCATTAGGGATTGGTTTTGGGGATGAAGTTATTGTTCCTGATTTGACTTTTGTTGCTTCTTCTAATGCAGTGATTATGGCAGGAGCAATACCCATATTTTGTGATGTAGAAAAAGATAACTTGGGTATAAATGTTGAAGAAGCTGAATCTTTAATTACAGAACGAACAAAAGCCATTATGCCCGTTCATTTGTATGGACAGAGTGCCGACATGGAAAAAATTATTGAGTTTGCCATTCACCATAATTTAAAAGTTATTGAAGATGCGGCTCAATCTATTGGGGTGAATTTTAAAGGGGATCATGTAGGACTTCGAGGAGATGTAAGTGCTATTTCTTTTTATGGTAATAAAACGATTACCTGTGGTGAAGGAGGTATTATTTTAACCAACAGTGATACTATTGCTCAAAGTTGTCGTCGCCTCAAAAATCACGGTCGAGATCATCGTGGAACGTTTGTACATGAACATATTGGCTTTAACTTTTCGATTACGGAAATGCAATCTGCAATTGGAGTTGCTCAGTTGCAGAAATTACCCGCCATTATTCAACGCAAACAAGAAATTTATGATCACTATGCAGCCGGACTAAAAGACATTCCTGAACTGCAAATCACGCCGATTGATCATCGTTGTGAACCCGTTCATTGGTTTACTTCATGTTATACCGATCATCGGGCTGAATTAGCAGATTATTTAGCTGAAAATGGGATTCAAACTCGGCGATTTTTCTGTCCATTACATTTACAACCCTGTTATCAAGATCAAGATTGGTTTGATACTGAGAAAAATTATCCAGTGAGTACCCAAGCTTATGAACGGGGGATTTCTTTACCTTCAGCCTATGGGTTAAAACCGGAAGAACAAGATTATGTAATTGAAAATATCCGTCAATTTTATTCGGCATTATGAGGGATTATCTTCAATATTTAGATACGGTTGTTACTCAATTAATGTTGATTCCTCAAGGAGAAAACCTGGCTAAAGCCTTAATCAATGATCAAAATTTTATTGATTGGGTAACACCGCAACAAGTAGAAAATGTCACTCAAATTCAGATAAAAACAGGTTATGGCCCGCAAAATTTAGAGGGAGAACCCATTGATACGGATTTTTACACCTATCTAAAACAGGTAATTAACCCTCAAATTCTCAACGGTATAATCACTGATGGAAGTAACCAAAATGATTACGATGATCGTAAAATTCGTTGGTCAGGAGGTGAGATTGCGGATTATTGGAAACGAGAAGAAGAAAGTCTAATCTTAGAAGTGGGGCCAACTACTTATCCCCGGTATCATCAAGACTGTTCTCGGTCTAAACTAGAAGCGTTAAAATTAATGCTTAAGGGATTACAAGTTTATCAAGATCCCTTTGTTTATTTTGCTAGGGCTTTAGCTGTTACTGTGATTCCAATTACTGTACAAGGTACGGTTTATATTGGGGAACGTGCTGGAAATATTGATCGTCCTGGGTTATTGAATTTTGTAGCAGGTTTGGCGACATTTAACGAACAAATTGAGCAGATTAATTTTTATCAAGATGCTCAACGAGAATTAAAAGAAGAAGCGAGAATTGATCTACAATTAGATGATAGTAATACTCGTTTAATTGGGATGGCGGGAGATCCGTTTACCAGTGAAACTGATTTAGTTTTTGTTGTGAATACGGGGATAGATGAAAATCATTTTGAATCCAATGATTGGGAAGAACATTTAAGTTTTGTCCGTTTAAGCAATAAAACTGAAGCAGAAAATTTACTGTATGAGGGTATTTTACCCGGACAAAAAGATAAAAAAGAAATTGTTTATGCTTCTAGTTTCGGTTTAAAATATCTCATTGATGATCATTTTTAACTTTTCTCATCCCCTTGACCCGAAGGATTAACCCAAACAAGAAGGAAATCACCTAGTTTACGTTTTTTTGATTATATGCTAAAATTCTATTTGTAGCAAATCAGACCCTTAAACCATAGGCACTTAAAGACAAGACAATGACACCTATTGAATTCCTCTCTCCCATCTTCTCTGTTGCTAATTTACCCCCGGTTTTAAGTCAATTAGATGCTTTGCCCTCATCTATCTCGTCTAACTGGCTATTTATCGTGGTTGTAGTCATTCTGGTTTTACTGGTTTATTTTTTAAATAAAAATCAAGTAAAAGCGGTTCAAAATATCTCTGAACAAGCCCTACAAATTCAAGGCAAAGTTATAGATCAGGTTCAAGAACAGACAACAGAAATGGCTGCTGTCGCCCAAGAAAAAATTAATCTAATCCTTGAGGAATATCAAAAATTTCTCCCTTATGCAGAACAATTAGGATTGAAAGTAGAGGGTTTTAGTATTGAAGCCGGAGTCTTGCCACAAATTAAAACTTCTTTGCGAGGATCGATTGATAATATCAAAAATGAGATGATTGAACAGATTAAGTCAGACAACAAAAATAATAAACTGCTGATAGCTGTTCTCAATGCTATCTTGTTAGCAAAAAAATGTAATGATAAACTTGAAAGTGCTTATATTTCGCTCTTTAAAGATATCATTGTTGATATCAAATTAGGGATTCCTCCTTCTATTTCCGTTCGGTTTCAATAGGTCATATCTGTTAACTCCCTCCAATCTAGCATTACCGTCCAGGTTGGAGGCGGAGTTATTAATACTGATCTCATTCGGACTTAATGTGCTAATAATTGTTGCTCAACTTTGCTATCATAATCTGCCATTGTTTCTTGCAGAAAACCATTGGATTGTAGGGAATAGATGATGCGATAATGGCTATCAAAATTAGCCAGTAAGGTTTCTTGACTACCTTCCTCAATGATTTTACCCTGAGAAAAAACCAGAATCCGGTCAGCGGCTTGAATTGTCGATAATCTGTGGGCAATAATAATAGTTGTACGTCCGGTCATGAGGTTATCAAGCGCCTTCTGAATCAGAATTTCTGACACAGAATCTAAACTACTGGTGGCTTCATCGAGGACGAGAATGGGAGTATTAATCAGAATGGCACGAGCGATCGCAATCCGTTGACGTTCACCCCCGGAAAGTTTAGTTCCACGCTCACCAACCTGGGTATCATAACCATCAGGTAAGCCGATAATGAAGTCGTGAGCATAAGCTTGGCGGGCAGCTTGTTCAATTTCATCCCTTGTAGCATCTGGTTTAGCATAACCAATATTTTCCGCAATTGAGCGATGAAATAGAATCGGCTCTTGGGGAACTACGGCGATCGCAGCGCGTAAACTTTGCTTGGTGATATTCTGAATATTTTGATCATCAATCGTGATCTGGCCCCTCTCGATATCATAGAGACGCTGGATTAATTTCACAAAGGTGCTTTTGCCACTTCCAGAATGTCCAACTAGAGCCACTTTTTCACCCCCAGCAATGGTGACAGACAAATTCTCATAGATGGGTTTTGTCTGATTTTTATAACTAAAAGTTACCTGATCAAACGCAATCGCTCCTTGCTTAATTTCTAAAGCAACTGCCTCTGGACTGTCTAAAATTTTGGCATCTATTTCATCTAAATTAACCAATCCTTCTAGATCAATAATTGATTTTTGTAGTAGGCGAAGGTCATTACCAACGGTCGTCATCTGACCTTGTGCCATCTGAAAACTCGCCAAAATTGTAATCACATCCCCAGGTGTACGAAGACCTTTAAACCATAACCAAATAGAAAGACCAATAATTACAACTTCCATCACCCAAAGCAAAAGATTCTGGGCAGAAAAAGAAGTTTCTATTCGCCACCAAACACGCTGACTTTTAACTCGCCATTCCTCTGCTATTTCTCGGAATTTTTGGCTTTCATATTCTTCAGTTGCAAAAAACTTAACTACGCTGTTACAGATAACCGCATCAGATAGACTGCCATTGAGATCCGTGTCTACTTGGTTGAATTCTTCAAAACCTTGAGCTAAATAATGGGTTGATAAATTATAATTAAGATATAAAAAAAGTCCGAAACCTAAAACCCCAATCATACCAAGCCACAAACCGTTCCAGAAAAAAATAACGATTAAAGAAAGCATCATCAAGATACTAGGATAAATCGACATACAGAACGTATTGCTTAACTGGTCAAACCCCCAAATCCCCCGGCTAATATTTCTAATTACACCACCCGAAAAATTATCAATATGCCATTCTGTACTGAAATGTTGGACTTTATCGAAAGATTCAGTGAAAATTTTCTTCATCACTTGTGTAGCCGTATTACTCAATACAGAAGCCGCACAAATTCGGCAAAGATAAGAGATTAGTTTTGCTGCACCTAGATAAGCACATATCCAGACGGGTACTGTCCATGTCTCTATGGAATTGTTAAAACTATTAACCAACTTCCCCGTCAAAACCGGGACTAAAGCTTGTAAAACAGTTTGAGCAGTCATCAATAACAGCAAAACCAAAATAGCGTAGCGGTGTTCAGAACAGTAATGCCAAATAAAATTAAAAGTTGAGACAAAATTAGGTTTTAAAGGTTTATTTTCCATGGGCTTTTCAATATTGTTTACTGGAATCACACTGTTAATCAAGAGGCTGATTAATTTGATTGAGAATGTCAGTCATCGGCCAATATCCCCAGGATTCTGTGATTTTCTGATTTTCCAATTTGAAAATTTCTAAGGCTTCAAATTCCACTCGCAATCTACTAGGCGGTAAACCCACAAATTCCCCTAAATGAGTTGCTGTAAAACGACCGCGAAACACAACTTTATTATTTTCTTCAATCAGATCATCAATGGTTACTTGAATATCGGGAAAACTGGCGTGAGTTTGCTTTAAAATGACGATCGCATCCTCAATACTTCTGACTTGGGGTAAACCATGATCGTAATAGTTAGGCACAAAATACCTGTACATGGCTTGGTAATCTTTATTGTTATAGATTTCAAAAAAGCCCGCAACAATTTCTTTATTGGTTAAATCATTCATAAAATTCCCTCTAAATCAAGATACTTCAAACTATAATAACAGATTTTGTTTCAGCAGTGTACAGAGTTTTTGTAATAATATTCTGAAAGCAATTACTTCCTTCTGTTTTGAAGCTCACAGATATAAAACTCCTCAAGTTGTTGGATGTGATTCTTGATATCGTATTTTTGAGCGCGGAGAAAAGCGTTGTTAATCATATTTTCTCGAAGGCGTATATCGCTTAGGAGAGTTAATATACCTTGGGCAATTTGATCGCTATTCTTGTAATCAACAACCCAGGCATTTTCTTGATGGACAGCATGATCCAAAGCACTACCCGCAAGGGTAATAACCGATGGAATCTTGGAAAGCATAGCATCTACATACACCTGGCCGAACGTCTCTTGAATAGAATCAGTAGGCGCGTGGACAAAAACATCAAATAATTTGAACAGGGCAAAAAGATCCGCTTCAAAAGGGATTTCAATATAACTATGATTAGGTAATTGCGATAACTTTTCTGTAATGCTGATAATATCATCGTATTGAGGAGCAACAATATCTTCTTTGCGTGCCTTACTAATCTTTTCCTCTAGGTTGGTACGATCAATTCCTGTACCTGAAAGGACTAAGATTGCATTAGGATAAGTTTCGAGAACCTTTTTATAGGCTTCAATGACGTATTCAACGCCTTTCCATCTGACATACCTCGCCGCCACTCCAATGACGGGGCCTTGGTGATTTGCTAAATATTTAGCTCGCAATTGATCAATGCGTGAAATTTCTACATTCTCATATTCACTGACATCAAATCCCGTTGGTATAATTGTGATCTTATTCTCAGGTATGCCGTCTTCTATCATGCCTTCTTTGCTTTTATTCGTAACAGCAATAACATTAGTGGCACATTCCCAGATTAAACGATGTTTACTAGCCGCATGGCGTGAATAGTATTTAATTGAAGGGTGTTCTCTAGTGAATATTCGGACTGGAACCTGGGCATAATAAGCGGCTTGCATTCCAGTTAAACTTCCCGCGAACCAATGGGTGTGAACAATATCAGTCTTATTTTTGATCAAATGTTCATAGAGAAATTTGACCATTTCTGGAGTATTGCTATAGTCAGGAAAGGAAGTAACCGTATGACGAATATTAAGATATTTTAAACAAGCGATCATGGGATCACCTTGATTAAGAATGATATAATCAATGTCAAACTTATTCTTGTCAATATATTTGGCTACTAATTCAAAGGGAACCCAACGAATAGGATGAGTAAAGATACAGGTAACTTTAATTTTTTGCTGTGCTATCATCATCGTTAGTGAAGTCGTTGTTTTTGTTATGGCAATTTATTTGGTATGGTCGATCCTACCAGAAAATGTACCACCATTAAACAGGCTTAATTCGTTTGCTTTTTCCTGATTTTGCCAAGTTAGAATTGCTCGATTGACATCTCTCAAGGGGTGATTACAGAGGAACGAACAGTAACCCTGAGAAAAAAAGGCTTGTTGGGTTAAGGGATATGTAATAATGGACTCCTATGAAATGTAAATCATTTTTCATTGTTTTTAGTTACTCATACAAGAAATGTCTCATTCTCCTTGGTGGAAGCCTTCTGTTATTTATCAAACTTATCTACGCAGTTTTCAGGACTCCAATGGGGACGGGATTGGTGATATCCCCGGCATTATCCAGCGACTCGATTATTTAGAGTGGCTGGGGATAGATGCCCTTTGGGTGACACCATTCTATCCTTCTCCCATGGCCGATTTTGGTTATGATGTTAGCGATCATACAAATGTTGACTCTATCTTCGGCAACCTTTCAGATATAGATAGCTTGATACAAAATTCATGCAATCGCAATCTCAAGATTTTGGTTGATTTTGTTGCGGCCCATACTTCTGATCAGCATTCCTGGTTTATTGAATCCCGCAGTTCGCGGACTAATCCCAAGCGAGATTGGTATATATGGAAAGATCCAGGGCCAAACGGTGAATTTCCTAATAATTGGCTTGGACGTTTTGACGGACTTTCGGCTTGGGAATGGGATGAACAAACAGAACAATACTATTTACACTCTTTTTTGAAGGAGCAACCCGATCTGAATTGGCGTAGTCCTGGTGCTAAACAAGCCATGTTAGATGTCCTCCATTTTTGGTTACAGCGAGGGGTAGATGGTATCCGAGTTGATGCTGCTTATCGTGCCTTCAAAGATTTGCAGTTTCGAGATAATCCCGTGAATCCCGACTGGCATCCCGGCATGGAACCATCCGATCGCTTAATTGAAGTTTTTAGCAAGAATATACCAGAAATTCACGATTTTAATCGCCTACTACGAAGGCTTGTCGAACAGTATGGTGATCGTCTTTTGCTTGGTGAATTATATAAATCCCTAGAAGAAATTATTAAGCACTATGGAGCCAATGATGAACTGCATTTACCCCTCAATTCAGAATTGATGTCCTCTGACTGTCAATGGAGCGCAGAGTCCGTCAGAGAAATTGTTGAGCGTTACGAGAGATTACTGCCAGTCGGTGCATGGCCGAATTGGTCATTGGGCAATCATGATAAGCATCGCGTCGCCAGCAGAATTGGGCTTGCTCAAGCCAAAATCGGCATGATGCTATTGCTTACTCTTCGGGGTACACCAACGATTTACTACGGAGATGAATTGGGCATGGAGGATGGCTGGATTCCCGCCGAGCATATCCAAGATCCTTGGGAAATAAAAGCTCCGGGTATTGGGGTGGGGCGCGATCCCGAACGCACTCCGATGCTCTGGGATAACTCGGCTAATGCGGGTTTTTGTGAGGAATCAGTCACACCTTGGCTACCGATCACCCATGACTACAGCAGTATTAATGTCAATGCACAGAAGCATAATTCTCGATCATTTCTGGCACTGACGCGATCGCTGTTACGCTTACGTCGGCAACAATCCGCCCTACAACTTGGTGAATACCTTTCTTTATATTCACCCCCACAGCTTTTCTGCTACCAACGCTTTAACGAGACATCAGATATTGTTGTGGCTTTGAATTTCAGTTCTGAATACCAGGAATGGATATTACCGATAGACTTTCGTAACCAGTCAACAGTTCTCCTTTCTACATTCATGGATCGCCAGGGGGGACAATTGGGACACAATGTTGAGCTACGAGGAAATGAAGGTCTGATCGTCCAACGTATCTATCAATCGTAATCACCTAAATACTAAGTAGAGAAAGTTGATCTATTAATCCATTGGATCATGTATAATCACGAAAGCTTTGCCAACCCTATCTTATCAAATCATTCCTAAACTTTACTGTTGTTATGAATACTGAACGCACAATCGTTTTCTCGACCAAACATCAAGTGACTATGAAAGATCCAGTCACGCCAGATATTGATAAAGATCCCGTATTCATGGATTTATATCAACAGGTTATGCCCTACACCATGACGAGTAAAGAGGCTGTTTTTGCCCTTTATACATCAGTTAACTATGTACTTGATCAGGAGATACCTGGTGATATTGTAGAATGCGGCGTGTGGCGAGGAGGAAGCTCTTTACTGGCTGCCTTAATTATGAAAGCGAGAAACATCAGCGATCGCAAACTATATCTATATGACACATTTCAGGGTATGCCAACCCCCACCGAATTTGATGTGGATAAACGGGGAAACACTGGCTTTGAAATGATGGAGAAGTATGGGGATGACATTGGCTGGTGTTACGCTTTATTAGATGACGTTAAAGCGGCTTTCTCTGTACATAATTTTGAGTTTGAAATTAATTTTATTGAAGGAGATGTTATCGAAACATTGCCAAAAACCAAGCCAGAAACTATCTCAGTTTTGCGCTTAGATACCGATTGGTATGAATCCACCGCCGTTGAGTTTCAGCAACTCTACCCTCGACTCTCGACCGGAGGTGTTCTCATCGTTGATGATTATGGCTGTTGGGCGGGATCGCGCAAAGCAACGGATGATTATTTTAAGCAAGTACCCGGCCCCATGCTGACACGGATTGATAAGGAAGTACGTCTTGGGATCAAGATTTAGACTGGTAAAATATAGCACTTCTTAAGCCAATGAGTTACAAGGGAGGGGCTTACTTAAGCCCCCTGTTGGGTGCGATATGGTGTACCTTACTGATTGAGGAATTGCTATATGGGCGTTTAGTGAAATCTCATGAAAATTAATCCAAAAATGAAGCCTGATAACGGAAGTGATTACTCTTTAGAAAAGAATTCAAGCTATGACTATAATTTAGAGGGTATTAGAGGACTTGCAGCACTTTCAGTGGCATCATCTCATGTTTTGTTTATGAAAAACTTTTTAGACCCTACCTACCATCCCAATATTTATTTTGGTTATTTACAAGCGGCACATAGTGCTGTTTTACTATTTTTTGTTCTCTCAGGCTACTTCATTGGCTTAACGACCACAAAAGAGTTCTCAATTCAGCAGGTTCATAATTATATATTACGCCGAGCCATTAGAATTTTACCAATTTATTTTATTGCTATTTGTTTCGGAGTATTGGCTGAACCAAATGAAAAATTAAATATAGTTTTAGGAAATTTATTTTTTGGGCAAAATTTTGATAAATACTTTTCTTTTTCACTACATCCTATAGCGGGTGATGCAGCTTTATGGAGTTTAAATTACGAAATTCTATATTATTTAGTTTTTATCTTGGTCTGGTGGTTGCGACCTAAAATATTAGATTTATTTTTAGGAGCTTTTCTAATCAGTATTATTGGCTGGTTTCTGCCTTCATTTCCACAATTTATTTCTGGTTATGCCTCGGGATGGATTTTTTGGTTGAGTGGACTATTATTATCATTGAAAGTACAACCATCTAGCCATAAAGGAGCATTTATCCCTGTTATTAGCTATATTTTATTATTTCATGCTACCAATCATTTTTTGACAGGTAAATCGATTTTAAACGCTCTATTTTTTGTCAATCCAGTTGCTAGTTTTGTCAATTTTTCTGACTTAACAATTCTGCCAATATGTATATTAATAATCTGTGAAATTACCCGTCGCTATTTTCATGGTTTTATTTATTTGCGTTTACTCTGTTTCTTGATCCCTATTTTTCACCTGTGTTGGATAATTTTTAAAGGACATATTTTGCCAGATCCGAAATGGGTAGCAGCATCTTTGTTCACTATACTTGCAATTCTATTGGTTAAATATGATATACCTGCCAATAGCTTAAAAAAAATGACTTTTATGGGTCGTATTTCTTATGCTTTTTATCTATTACATATGCCGATTGCGATCCTAATGAATAAATACTTTCCTTGGCAGGGAACAGTTTTGAGTTTCTGGCTAGGTTTATTAATTTGGCTTGTGATCACAATATTATTATCAAGTTTTCTTGAGCTTTTTATACAACCTAGTATTAAATACTATTTAAGCACATTCTTGTTATTAGAAATGATTGATCATAGAACAATGGCTTTTGAGACTACATCTATTGAACTTGAAAAAGGGGGAAAATCTAATTAAGTAAAGTTTGTTCCCCCCAAAGTTGGGGCCAGGAAGGCTAAAACAGTCTCTAAATCAGCAACGCTCTATTTTACGAGGCAATTGAAGCTAAATTTAAGCAACAGAAGACAGCCCATAAAATTCCTTCATGGTTTCCCAGGCTTCTGCCTGTATCGAAAGAGCCAACCAAGTGATATGAATAAAATAGGATGAGATTTTTTCACAATCTAGGGGATTATTATCGTAGGTATGAGTATAACAAAATTTGAAGTCACTATCAATGTCCATTTTTAATAGTTGCAATTGGCTGTTATCAAGCATAAATTTTGACAAAACCCTTTGATCATTAAAATTGTTTGGTGTTCTGTATCTGTTCTCAAAATTATCACAAATATAATTTAGCATAGTCCGATAAGCCCATTTGTAGCCCATGATAAATCCTGAATTCATGTACTTAGCTTTTCTGGTTAAGTAATTAGATAGAAAAAAAGGCAATACCTCAGAGCTATGATGAGCAAACACTGTCTCGGCTCCGACAATTAAATCCTTGCCTGTTGCTTTAAAATCATCCGTCAATCTTTGGGGATCATAACGTAAACAAGCCACATCGTAGGCATCCGTAAAAACAATGATATTGTCGTCGGGGATAGTGGTGTCAGCATTGAGAAATTCATGGACTTTAAAGATTTTAGAAAGCAATCCCAACTGGGGGCAATAGGTTTCTAATATGCGTAGGTTGCCATGAAGCGATAAACGCAGGGTATCTACTTTGGGACTACCTGCATCACAAATCGTCAAGAATACGGGATCTTTTGTCATATTTAAGTCGGATATTTTTTCCTGAAATTTGAAATTTGCTTTGATCATAAATATCACTTTTTTGAACAATTAGCAAGATCAACAACTAGGATAACTACTTGGCTTATTGCAATCTAGTGGGGAACATTACTTTGTAATTAATGATTATTATTATGCTAATATCGGATTTGAAGTGAATATCGTGATCAAGGTCAATATTTACCGATTACAGAAAAACAGGAAGTGTAAATTACAAACTTATTTTATATTTACAGAATTCTGGGTAAAACCGTGAGATTCTTGAACCAGATAAACTATAATTAAACAGCCCTGGGTCAAGTCTAAGGAGTTGGATTCGGATAACGACGATGAATCCGATCAATTTCTGTCAACATTGTTTCATCTAATTCAATCGTAACACTGCTCAAGTTTTCTTGGAGTTGTTCTATTTTTGTGGCTCCGACAATTGTACTGGTAACAAACCAGCGAGATCTGACATAAGCTAATGCTAACTGTGCGGGAGTGATTCCGTGTTGATGTGCTAAATCAGCATAACATTGGGCGGCTGCGTTTATATTAGCTTGATCATAACGGGAATACATTCCTCCAAATAAATCCAAACGCGAGTTTTTGGGAATTTCCGAGAGATATTTACCCGTTAAAAAGCCAAATGCTAAGGGATTATAAGCTAATAATCCGACATGATTAAAACGGCAAGCTTCAGCTATATTAATGTGAAAAATTCGGTTAAATAGACTAAACGCATTCTGAATAGAGACAATTTTTGGTAAATTCAATTGTTGAGCAACATGACAAAATTCACAAACACCCCAAGCCGTTTCATTACTAACACCTAAATAACGAATTTTACCCGCTTGAATCAGATTAGCAAAGACTTCTAACTGTTCTGCAATGGGTACGGTATCTCGCTCCCGTTTCGGGTCATAATCAGGATCACCAAACAGAGGCACATAGCGATCAGGCCAATGAATTTGATATAAGTCAATATAGTCCGTTTGTAAACGTTTAAGACTTGACTCTAATGCTTCTGTAACATTAGCCCGGTCGATGCGATTTTGACCCTTTCTAATCCAAGTTAATTGGGGACTGACTCCCGCTACTTTAGTGGCAATAATTAATTGGTCACGTTGCTGATTCATTAACCATTGTCCAATATATTCTTCAGTTATTCCCGGTATTTCCGCTTTATTGGGGAAAGGATAGGTTTCAGAAGTGTCAATAAAATTGACTCCCTGAGAAACAGCATAATCTAACAGTTGTTGAGCTTCTTCACGGGTATTTTGATGCCCATAGGTCATCGTTCCTAGACAGATTTCAGAGACAAGTAGGTTACTATCACCTAATTTTTTGTACTTCATATTTGTTTATTTAAACCGGAAAATCTACAGTTTAGTTTATACAATAACTCTTGATCTGATCAGACTCAAGCGGAGTCATGGTTTCAACACTGTGTTTTTTTTATTGATTTGGGTAGCCCAGATCGCAATATAAATCCAGAAACTCTCAAATAGCCTCCTGTCTGCTTCCCCACACCCCTGCTTCTTCCTGTCTTCTTGCCAAAATCTTAAGGATGATCGAAGAATTACAGAATTATCCCTAAACAGGACGTAATCTAAAAATTTAGATCTGTTAATCCAGAATTCACCAAATATGGGAGAACACAAACGCATTGGTATTTTAACCAGTGGGGGAGACTGTGCAGGTTTAAATGCAGCGATTCGGGCTGTCGTTTATCGGGCGGCAGGAACCTTGGGGTGGGAAGTTTTCGGGATTCGAGAAGCCACCCAAGGGTTCATGTGTCGTCCCGTGAACAGTGTTCCTCTGACTATTGATAAAGTCGATAATATTCTCACCGCCGGGGGGACGATTTTGGGAACCACCAATAAGGGTGATCCCTTTGCCTTTCCGATGCCGGATGGGAGTTTGCTAGATCGCTCTAATGAGATTGTCGAAGGCTATAATCTCTTGGGACTCAATGCCTTAATTGGAATTGGGGGAGATGGCAGTTTAGCGATTTTGCGACGCATTGCCCAACAGGGAAATATCAACTTAATTGGGATTCCTAAAACCATTGATAATGATGTCGGGAGTACCGATTTATCCATTGGGTTTAGTACGGCCGTTGATATCGCCACGGAAGCATTAGATCGGCTACATTTTACCGCCGCTAGTCATAGCCGCGTCATGATTTTAGAAGTTATGGGGCGAGATGCAGGACATATTGCCCTCCATGCGGGAATTGCAGGTGGTGCAGATATTATTCTAATTCCTGAAATTCCTTACAGTTTGGATAGCATTTGTCAGCACATTGTAGAACGACAAAAACAAGGGAAAAACTATTGTTTAGTCGTGGTTGCAGAGGCGGTTAAAACGGAAACGGGAGAACCTGTGACTAATATTAATCGCATGGGACAAGCTCGTTTAGGAGGAATTGGACAATATCTCGCCGATGAAATTTGCGATCGCAGTGGCGCAGAAACTCGCGTTACTGTTCTCGGTCATATTCAACGGGGGGGAACTCCTTCACCAATAGATCGAATTATTGCTTCTGCTTTTGGAGTAGCCGCAGTAGATTTGATTGCTGAGGAGAAATATGATCAGGTTGTTGTTTGGCGAGATCGTAAGGTGTCGAGTATTCCGATTCTGGATGCGATCGCTCAATATCGTGCTGTTAATGCTAATGATATCTTAGTAGAAACGGCTCGAAGTATGGGGATTTGTTTAGGAGATTAATTCAGTTTTATTCTCCTTGATCAATTCATGACCTAACCCCCTTCCCCTTCCCCTTTCTCTGATAGGGGAAGGGGATATTGATTACAATATTAGAGTTGGATCATTTATCAATGGATTTAACTTTATGTATCCGCTTTTAACGGGAAAATTAAAGATTGAACAGTTAACCGTTGCGATCGCTAACCTCCCCCCTAAACTCAGTGGAATAAAATTAGTACAGCTTACAGATTTTCATTATGATGGGTTGCGATTATCTAAAAAATTATTAAAAGAAGCGATCGCTGTTACGAATCAAGCTAAACCCGATTTAATTGTATTAACAGGGGATTATGTCACCCATGATCCAAAACCGATTCATCAACTCACATTTTACCTGAAACAATTATACAGCAAAGCCGGAGTTTATGCCGTTTTAGGCAACCATGATCATTATTATTTCCATTCCAAAAAAACCGTTACTGATGCCTTAAATCAAATTGGAATTCAGGTGCTATGTAATCAAATTGCTTATCCGTTGGGAGTAGAACTGGCTTTAATTGGATTAGGAGATTTAAAATCAAAACAATTTCAACCTCACAAGGTAATGAATACCTTAGATGAAACAATGCCAAGAATTATTTTATCTCATAACCCGGATACTGCCGAAATCTTAAAACAATGGCGAGTCGATTTACAGCTTTCTGGTCATACTCATGGCGGTCAAATTGTGTTACCCAAGTTAGGGGTATTACCTTCTTTATTACCTTCTATTCGTCGCTATGTTCCTAAACCTTATCGTCGGTGGATTCCGTTTATATCAAATTGCAATTTAATTTATAAACATTGGAATTGGGCATCAGGATTGCATCAAGTTGGAAATAATTATTTATATGTAAATCGGGGTTTAGGAACCTATTTACCTGGGCGTTGGAATTGTCCACCAGAAGTTACAATTATTACTTTAAAATCCAATTTGATCAGTTAATATCCGTATTAATTGACACTCTCAGGTCTGAAGACACTGAGATTCTAACTTCAACCTGGATACTTGCTCGACCAGGGTTTCCCCAAGCAGAGTAGAGGTTTCCAGTCCATTAGCGTTACTTTGGGGATGCCCTCCCCTAGTTTGTTTACCAAAATTTAGAATATTAATTGCAGCATTTGTATCTCTATGCAACTGACATCCACAATTACAAACATGGGTACGGGTTGATAGAGATTTTTTCACTATTACCCCACAATTACTGCATTTCTGCGAAGTGTAATGGGGTGCAACAGGAATTGCTAATTTATCAAATTTAGCTGCAAAATATTCTATCCATTTTCTGAACAAATACCAACTAGCATCGCTAATTGATTTAGCTAAACAGTGGTTTTTAACCAAATTTCTAACACTTAAATCTTCGTAGGCGACTACATC
>CAITND010000103.1 GCA_903893625.1 uncultured Oscillatoriales cyanobacterium | reverse complement strand
TCCCCATTGAAACTGGAAGCCCACACTTACTCGTAGAGAAGTGTGGGTAGTTCACAGATGCGATTCTTAAGGAGACAAACTATCGCCCACTGGGGTCTAACTTAACTGTTATTGTTGAGGGTTCACATCTTCTGGTGCAGGTCTTTTTGCTCCCATTTTTGATGAAGAAGGCTTGGGCAACGACTCGACTTGATTCTCAAAAGTTTGATTATTTAAGTTTAATTTTTCATTAATTGTAACGGCGATTCCGAGAAATAAAAGACTACTAATAACAGCTAAAAGCGGTAATCCTTTAGTTAAGCTTAAATCTCGTCGAATTCGGGCAAAAGGATGACTTTGACGTCGAAGCATTTGGGCAATGGCACATTGCTGAAGACAAAAGGGATCTCGCACATAATGACCACTTCGACTCATGACAAAATGGGTATGGCAGTGAGGACAGGTAAAGAGTCCACCTAACATTCTGACGGGGGGCAAAATGCTAGTATGATGGCAAATTGGGCAAGTAACAGAATGAGTATTAAAGGTATCTGCGTTCATAACGGCTGGACTCAAACGTAGAAAACTAAAGGTTCATCGAAATTGAGAAAGATTGCAAGAGCTTGGGCAGTGGAATCTGTTTCTGCTTTCTATTACTTCTAGTCTACCTCTAAGGAGAGAGAGTTTATCGTTGAGAAACGTTAACATTTGTAGAGCAGAACATCTTCGGCAAGAAGTTCGCATTCATCAACAACTGCCTTAACTTCCCCTTCTTAGGTTTTAATTTTTAATGTCTGCGACCAGGTTTGTAACTTTTGTAATTCTGTAACCTGGGTGAGATTATATTGGAGAGGGGTAATAGTGATGAAATCTTGACGTAACGCATGAACATCAGTCATAAACTCATCTAATTCCGAGGGTTCATTTAACAGTTCTACATCTTCCATTAATTCTCCGGTCAACCAATAATAGGTTTTTCCTCTAGGGTCGATACGTTTTTCCAAAATATCAACATAACGACGAATTCCTTGACGGGTAATAACTACCCCCCGAATATCTGGGAGTGGGACGCCTGGAACATTAACATTGAGTAACATCGCTTCGGGTAAGGGATGTTTTTCTAAGGTGTGAATTAACTGCTGGGCAAATTCCACCGCCCCTTGAAAGTCACGGGGAGAATAACGGCCTAAACTAAAAGCAATACTGGGAATTCCCTGAATTAACCCTTCCATAGCGGCGGAGACTGTACCTGAGTACAGAATATCCGTTGCCACATTTGGCCCATGATTAATTCCGGCTAACACGAGATCGGGAGGACTGTCCATCACCCCAAATAGTCCCACTTTTACAGAATCAGCCGGGGTTCCCGAACAAGCCCAAGCTGTTACCGACGGTGCAAAAATATCCTCTACTTGTTCCGCCCGAATCGGATGGTGTAAGGTTAAACCATGACCCGTTGCGGAGCGTTCGCGATCAGGACAAACCACTGTCACTTGATGACCGACTTGGGCTAAACCATTGGCTAAACTGCGAATTCCTTGGGCAAAAACCCCATCATCATTGCTAATTAACAGTTTCATTTTACTGCATCTTCGTTTGTCTAAAAACAGTTTTCCATTTTTCATTGTACGCCTCAACTCAAGAATGGAAAAGTTTACCTAACAAGAAAACCACTATATTTCAATACTTATCAATTTCTATAGAATTATGTCAACATCCAGGAATTATAGCTTCTGGTTAAGTAAAACCAAGTACCTAAGCTCACGGATCTGAACTTATATTACAGGCTTC
Organism: uncultured Oscillatoriales cyanobacterium; assembly: GCA_903893625.1. Classification (GTDB taxonomy): domain Bacteria; phylum Cyanobacteriota; class Cyanobacteriia; order Cyanobacteriales; family Microcoleaceae; genus Planktothrix. The sequence continues at coordinate 25,651 of CAITND010000103.1, read as the reverse complement.
ATCACATCAGGGGCTAACCTTTAAAAGATTTTATCAAATTTAGTCTGAGAATAATTACAATGAAAAATTCTGAATTTATTGATGAAATGGCTTTGAAAATTGCAGAAGTCGCCGTTCCAGATGAAATTGATCTGGCTCCTATCATGGTTCAAGCTTTTATTCAAGGTAGAAAGGAAAGAGAAGAACTTTTTAAACGGGAGGAAGGAAGCCTTGTTGGAGGTTTTGGCACAGGTGAAATTATTGCGATTTTTCCTTTTATTCTCAATGGTTTAGTAAAAAGTAGCCCATTAATTTATGAGTTGATGACAACTGATGTAGCTGATATTACGTCACTCATTAGCAATGTTCTAGACATTAGAGAAAAAGTTGCTCGTAAAAATACAATACAGTCATTGCAAGACAATCCGTATCAACCACTCAAAACTGTAATTAATACGATTTCAACCGAACTTAAATTATCAGGTTTACCTCAAGAGCAGTGTGATCTGATCACATATCGAGTTCTTCAAGCCTTACTTGATAATCCCCAGGAATCTACTGTATTTATTCAAGCAGTTGAGAGAGTTAAATCATGACTATAGATTATGTAAAATCATGTTCTAATCAGTTACACCAAGCAGGTATATTACCGCCGTGGTTGTGGTTTTGGTTCTTTATGTATATCTGCAAACTTCCTGGGTTCATTCAATTTTTGTGGGAAGTAGAGATCAAACCTCTTTTTCACCTTGATCCATTACCAGGAATGTTAGGTAACAATATAATACCTCTATTAATGAGTTTGACTACTATTCCTGAAGTGTTGCCTTTTATAATGATGTTTGTAGGATTTATTAGCATTCTCTTTCCTTATCTCAGAAGGATGCGTGTTGAAAACCGTTACAAACTCACACAGCCAAAAACTATTACACCTGTACTCCAAGAAATTCTTGAAATTGTACAGAGTTATGCACCTGGAGTTGAGATTAAAATAAACCTACTTCGTAGCGACCTATTCGCTTTTGTCTATCCCCTTGGATATCGAAAAAATGCGATCGCAATATTTGGAGGTTTAGTTAAGCTCTGGCGTTCAGATCCAGAAGTCGCAAAAGCGATGATTCTTCATGAGTTAGGGCATTGTCGTCATGGTGATGTATTAATGATTGGAGCAGGTAGTTTCTTTGAGAATTTATTAAACTGTTGGCTTCTTTTTTTAGTTTTATTTTTTGTGATTCCCACTATTATAATAGAGGGATGGATGCTCATTCATTCTTTGCAGGAAAGTTGGGATTTGCATCAAAAATTGAATCAAATTAATTGGGATTTGCATCAAGAATTTACTAAAAATAATATCACACTTAAAGAATTTGAAATGGAATCAGATAATCATTGGTTTTTTAATTGGCTATGGCTTCAAATCAAACTGTTTTTATCAGTTACATTGCCTAGTAATATTTTAATGTTAGCCACATTCATTACTTTTACACCTATTGCCATAATAATACCTTTAATGGCTACTTGGTGTGCTGAATTTAACGCAGATCACTTTGTAATAACTGTTCAGCAATCTCCAGATAATTTAATACGTGGATTAGATAAACTTTCACCGTCTACATCGCGCTGGAAATGGCTTTTATTTCGACTATCTCATCCTCCAAATAAGCTTCGTCTCTGGATAGCTTGTCGTTCTATGATGCCTAAACAATTGCTTTTCCTATTCCTTCTGTTCCCCTTAGCTTATATTGTTAAATTTCTTTTCCTGCTCATTTTTTCAGTTTCTATGTTTTGGACGCCAGATACTACTATGGGTGAGTTTTTGCAAAAATTAGTTGACTATATAGCTTTGGGTTTACAGCAATTCGCACTTGTGTGGTTGACTATAGGTGTTATTTTGCTTCTTTACCCTAAGATGGCGGTGGCTTGGGAGAAACTTTTCTGTCAGGACAACGGTACTATTCATCCACCCTTTTATAAAGAATACTTTGTAAGTGCTGTTATTGTTGGTTGTTTAGCTGCTATAGGTTATAGCCTTTCCTCTTTGCTCTAGCACCTTCAGATGCTCCTAATGATAACTAGCTCAGTCTCTATCAACACTTTTGCGTCTATATTAGGTTGTGAAAACAGGGCAGCTAATCTTTCTATTCTGACTGGTTTATAAAGGAGAAGCAGTATCGGTAAGCTTTTTTTGTCATGTCTTACATTCTAACACTCAATCTGTAATTTGTTTTTGGGGTCGCAATTCATCCCGTCACCAACGCTTCGATGAGTGGTGCGGGTCTTCTTGTTACCATTTCTGATAAAGCAGCATCTTCAGTCTGATTAACGTTTCTAGTAAAATCTAGTCAGATCTGCTATCCTGTCTAAAGGGAACTTTCAGACAAAGCTAAACATTTTCTTTGTCTAAGGTTCTATAAACTATAACATAGAACTGTTTCTGAGGACGCATCACCCCTCCCCTTCCCAAGCAAATCATTTTGGCTCAATCTCAGGGAAAAAACCGAATCGTCTGTTTCTCTGTGAAGACTCAAGCGTCTTAAGTGCTGTTTTTCTCATCCTTTCAATGAAGCTTTAATCAAGCTGGCTCTAGGACATCATCATGAATCGGTTGGATAATAGACAACAACTTCAATCTAAATTAGATCAACAGGTTTTACTGCATCGGATTACGAACCGAATTCGTCAATCCCTGGAATTACCTGAGATTTTAACCGCAACGGTTGCTGAAATTCGGTCATTCTTGGAAACGGATCGGATTATGATTTATGAGTTTAGTCCCGATAATAGTGGGGAAGTGGTGGCTGAATCTCGAAATGAAGATCGCCTTCCGTCCTTATTGGGATTACATTTTCCGGCGGACGATATTCCTCCCCATGCACTAGAAATGTTTTCTTCCCTGGGCCAACGCACGATTGTTAATGTCGCGGAGGCAAAAATTGGCATCAGTAGTGAGTTTGAGGAAGCTAGAACTTCATCAGTCACAGATTCTCGCACCCTTGATCCTTGTCATCAAGCTTATTTAACCGCGATGGGGGTACAATCCTCCCTGGCGATTCCGATTTTACTCCATGCTCTGAATCCTGTTAACCCCGAAAAACCCAAGCTTTGGGGGTTATTAGTCTCCCATCACGCCGAGCCTCAACCCATTTCTGAATCTAATATCCAAGTTGTTCAACTGTTGGTGGATCAACTAGCAATTGCGATCGCCCAAGCTAATTTACTCAGCCAAACGCAACAACAGGCCCAACAGGAAGCGACGATTAACACCGTTGCTTCTCTGCTCCATGAACGCCCCACCATTGAACTCCAAGCAGCACTGGAAGCCACAATCAAAGCCCTACAAGGGGTGGGAGGACGGTTATATATTCAAGCTCATTCCCAAAGTCAAACGGAAGTTTTCACCTGGGGTGAACAGCCGAACTCTCCCATTAGTATGTTTTCGGGTATTTTAGAAGAACATCCCCTGTGGCAACATTGGTTAACTCAGGGCTATGGAATCACTGAGCATCATTCCTCAGTACCTGAACAATCCTCTTCTACTTGGGTGATTACGGATATTTATAAAGAACCTCAATGGCGAGTCTTGAGACCCCTATTTAAGTCTACGTCGATTCGAGGATTATTAGTTTTACCGATTCAATATCGTCAGCAATTGTTGGGTGTTCTGACAATTTTTCGGGAAGAAATTGATACAGAAACCCTGTGGGCGGGAGAATTTGATCCCAGTGTCAAACAAATCATGCCTCGACAGTCCTTTGAAATTTGGCGAGAATCTAAACAGGATCAAGCTAAACCTTGGACAGAATCCGAGTTAACTTTAGCCAAAGCCTTAAGCTATCAATTTGCTCTGGCGATTCAACAATATCGATTGTATCAAGAAGTTCAGACTTTAAATATTAATTTAGAGCAACAAATTGAAGACCGAACGGATCAACTAAAACAGTCATTAGAGTTTGCTAAAACCCTAGAAAGAATTACCCATCAAATTCGTAGAACTCTGGATTTAAACACAACTTTATCTTGTTTAGTTCGAGAAGTTAGAGCCTTATTAGATACCGATCGGGTTGTCATTTATAAACTAATCAATGAACAAGCCGGAGAAGTCGCGTTTGAAGATCGGCGGGAATCTATTGGCTCAATATTGGGGATGCAAACACCGGAAGATTGTTTTCCAGAGGAGATGGTAAATCTTTATCGACAAGGACGAATGCGGGCGATTTCTGATGTTTATAATGAAGATTTAGCCCTTTGTCATCAAGAATTTTTAGAAAGTTTGCAGGTCAGGGCAAATTTAATTGTTCCGATTAGCCAAGAGTCTAAACTCTGGGGCTTATTAATTGCCCATGAATGTACCGATATCAGAAATTGGCAGACTGAGGAATTAGATATTTTACAGCAATTAGCAGATCAGGCTGCGATCGCCATTTCTCAAACAGAATTGTATGAACAAAGCCGCCGAGCCGCCCAAAATGAACAGGCTAAAGCGGAACAACTCACCCAAACTTTAAATGAGTTACAAAAAACCCAAACTCAACTGATTCAAACCGAAAAAATGTTAAGTTTGGGGCGATTAGTGGCGGGAATGGCTCATGAAATTAATAATCCGATTAATTTTATTTATGGCAACTTAATGTATGCCAGTGAATATAGCCAATATTTATTAAATCTGATTCAACTTTATCAACAGCATTATCCCTATCCTAACTCTGAAATTATTAACTATACCTCCACAATCGAGTTAGATTTTATTGCCAAAGATCTGCCTAAAATTTTAGAGTCAATGCAAGGTGGAGCCGATCGCATTCGTCAATTAGTGCTTTCCTTACGCAACTTTGCCCGACTCGATCAAGCCGATTTAAAATTTGTCGATCTTCATGAAGGAATTGAAAGTGCATTATTACTATTACAACATCGTCTTAATGTTGATTCAGAGGTGCCAGAAATTAAAGTCAAACGACGGTATGGCAACCTTCCGCGAGTTGAATGTTACGCCAGCTTACTGAATCAAGTTTTTATGAATCTTTTCACTAATGCCATTGATGCGTTAGTATTAAAAATACAAGGAGCCAATCAGTCCTTTTCAACTGCTGAACAAATACAACCGTTTTTGGAGATTCGCACAAGTTTGGGGGATGAGATCACAGCCCCACCCAAAATTGTGATCTCGATCATTGACAATGGCACTGGCATTCCAAACGCATTACTTCCCCATATCTTTGATCCGTTTTTTACCACAAAACCTGTCGGTCAAGGAACCGGGTTAGGATTATCAATCAGTTATCAAATTATCGTTGAAAAGCATAAAGGATCGCTGAAATGCTTGTCTCATTGGGGAATTGGAACAGAATTTAGAATTGAAATTCCTCTGCGACAATCTTCACCCGATGTGGCTCCCAGTTCCTAAAATGGAAAATTGAGAGGCACAATTAGGAGGATTGTTTTATATTATAAAAATAATCATTTAATATGAGGTTAAGTGCTGGTGTATGATGGTAAATCGGCATCAATGGGAACAGTTACGAGAATGCTGTCAAAATGACACGGCATTTGCTCAATTACTGGAAATTTTAAACCTAAAACTTTTACCTTCTGAATTAGAAATACCCGGTTTTAGGAATTGTGGAGACTTACAAGACCTTGCGGACAATAGCGAGGATATTTTTTCAAATTCTTCATTAATTCAAACTCAATTGCAATCACAACACCACCAATCTTTGTTAAAAGTGATTGATCGAATGAATCAATGTTTGGATTTAGAAACCCTATTACAAACTGTCACAGCAGACCTTCAAAAATGGCTCCAGGCTGATCGAGTTGCTATCCTAAAATTAGATTTAGAAGCAGAAAACTCGACAGGGAAATTTATTGCTGAAACTGTTTTACCCAATAATAAATCTCTCTTAAATCTGAAAATTTATTCTCAGAAATTATTGGGTTTTAACTTCAAAAATGAACGCTTTAAAACTATAGAAATTTCAGATATTGATTATGGGGGATTAAATCCATTAATATTGCAATGGATGAAAGATTACCAAGTCAGGGCGTATTTAGGAATACCTCTCTGCAAAAACCAGCAGTTATGGGGATTATTATGGGTGCAGGATTGTCACCAACGCCGAGACTGGCAACCGCATGAAATTGAATGGGTGACGGAAATTACTAAACATTTAGAAACTGCGATTTATCAACGAGAGTTGTGGAAAGAAACTTCCCAACAATTAGAACAGCAAACAACTTTAACACGGGTGATTAATCGAATTCGAGAAACATTAAATTTAGAAACTATTTTTAAAGCCACAGTCACAGAAGTTCGACAGCTTTTAAATGCTGATCGGGTAGGTATCTTTTACTTTAGCCCCGATTCAGAATACAAAGAGGGTGAATTTATATCAGAAGATGTGGTGGCCGGATTTGATTCTACCATTGCTAAAAAAGTTAAAGATCATTGTTTTTCTGAACAGTTTTATCATTTGTATCAGCAGGGTCAAATTAATGCCATTCCTGATATTTATAAAGCGAATTTACAAGATTGTCATGTAAATATTTTGGCTCAATTTCAAATTCAAGCTAACTTAGTTGTTCCGTTACTCAAAGCTCAAAAGCTTTGGGGTTTACTGTGTATTCATCAATGTAGTCATCCTCGCCATTGGCAACCTCAAGAAATAGAATTTGTTCGTCAAATTGCTCAAAATTTAGAAGTAGCTTTACAACAGATTGATTATGTTGATAAAGTTCAAAAACAGGCAAAACAACTGGTTCAGTTAACAGAACGACAAAAAGCAGCCGAACAGCAAAAATTATTATATGCTGTCATCGAAAAAATTCGTAACTCTTTAGATATTACTACTATTTTTAATACCACCGTCGCCGAAGTTCGAGCATTTTTGAATGTAGATCGAGTTGTTGTTTATCGTTTTAATTCTGATTGGTCAGGTTATTTTGTTGCCGAATCTGTTATTGAAGGATGGAACTCGTTATTTGATACAGTTCCAATGATTCAAGATACCTATTTACAAGAAACATTAGGAGGACGTTATCAAGATAATCAAACCCATGCCGTTGATGATATTTATACCGCCGGACATGAGGATTGTCATGTAAAATTACTCGAACAATTACAGGCGAGATCTTATATTATTGTTCCGATTTTACAAGCACAATCACTCTGGGGATTACTCGCCGCTTATCAAAATTCCTATCCCCGTCATTGGCAGGAAGGAGAAATTAAATTATTAGCTCAAATTGGGACTCAACTCGGAGTAGCTTTACTTCAGGCAGAACTTTATGCTCAAACCCAAAACAGAGCAGAAGAACTGGCTCAAGATTTACGACAAACCCAAAGTCAATTAGTTCAAAGTGAAAAGATGTCAAGTTTGGGACAGTTAGTTGCAGGAGTTGCCCATGAAATTAATAACCCGGTTAACTTTATTTATGGAAACCTGGGTTATGTCACGGATTATACCAGAGATATATTAGATTTAGTGCAATTGTATCAAGAACAGTATCCTAATAGATTACCGGAAATTGAGGAGAAAATTGAGGAAATTGAATTCGATTTTATTCAAGAAGATTTGCCTAAAATTTTATCTTCCATGAAAGTCGGAGCCGACCGCATTCGTCAATTAGTTTTATCCTTAAGAAATTTTTCCCGCTTAGATGAATCAGAGGTGAAACCTGTTGATATTCATGAGGGTATTGATAGCACTTTATTAATTTTGCAACATCGCCTAAAATCTAAACCCGATCGTCCTACAATTGAAATTATTAAAAAATATGGGAAATTACCGAAAGTGGAGTGCTATGCAGCCCAAATAAATCAGGTATTTATGAATATTATTAGTAATGCGATTGATGAGTTAGAATCCTTGTCTAAAGAGTCTTCAGAAGCGAAATATTTAGCAATCCACATTCAAACACAATTAATTCCGGCTACCCCACAGCAACCCACAGAACAGGTCAAAATTGTGATTCAGGATAATGGTCATGGGATTCCTGATGCCGTGAGAAAAAAGGTTTTCGATCCCTTTTTTACCACTAAACCTGTGGGTAAAGGTACGGGGTTAGGATTATCTATTAGTTATCAAATTGTAGTAGAAAAACATAAAGGAAAAATTGAATGTCAGGCGTTACCCGAACAGGGAACAGAATTTATCGTAGAAATTCCCGTTTATCAACGGGGATAATTGTTTTTCCTATTAAACTGATCAGATTGTCCAAATCCAACGGGTTTTTGAAGTCGTTCGCGTTTAGCCAACAGTTGCATCACTTCATCGGCATAACGACCTTGACGCAATAATTCTGCCATCATCGTCATCGGTTGATTAATATGAGTAAAAAAAGCTTTATATCCCGCACACAAATAATTTAAACCCGCTTCCCCATCTGGGGTTTGAATAAATCAGAAGCAATTAACTCTATCATCGGTGTTTCCTGAATATTACCCAATTTATAGTCAGGTTCCACAAAGTGATCACAGGAATAAAGATCCCCATTATGCTCCAAAGCTAACGCCGTTCCACAGGTTTTAGAAAAGATACAAATCCCCGGTTGAGTACCCACCCAATTTGCTAAAGCCGCGTCAAAATGTTGAATAAATATTTTACCCACATCTCGCCGTATCCACTGATCAAAAATACCGATTAAAAACTGCCCAAATTGTTCTGGTTTAACGGAGCGTTCTGTTACTTGATTTCCCGATTGAATCAACGTTGAACCGTCTTCATTGACCCGTTCAATAATCGGAATAAACTGAATAAATTCCGCCCCTAAATCATCTCGAAAAAAGCGATAAACCTCTACAGGATGATCGCCATTAACGGCATTAACAGTACAGAGAATATTAAAATCAACTTGATGTTTTTTGAGGATTTTCCAACCCTGCATCACCTTTTCAAAGCTACCTTGTCCCCGCTTATCAACCCGATAGACATCATGCAACGCTTGGGGGCCATCCACACTGAGTCCAATTAAGAAATTATGCTGTTTAAAGAATTGTCCCCAGTGATCATCAAGTTTTGTACCATTGGTTTGCAAGGTATGAATAATCTGCTGTCCGGGTTTCTTGTATTTTTCTACTAATTCTAGCGATCGCTCAAAAAATTCTAACCCCATCAATGTCGGTTCACCCCCCTGCCAAGCGACCATCACCTCCGGGGTTTGGTGTGATTCTAACAATTGTTGAATATAACTCTCCAACACCCCATCGGTCATGCGAAACTTACTACCCGGATACAGTTGCTCTTTGGCTAAGAAAAAGCAATACTGACAATCCAAATTACAAATCGCTCCAGTGGGTTTTGCTAGGAGATGAAAAGCAGGAGGCGCATTTTTAGGGAGTGTCAGCATAGTAATGTTTGCTACAGATCATTAATCAGAATCGGGTGGGTAATTCGTAATTCGTAATTCCCAATTCCCAATTCGTAATTCCCAATTCCCAATTCGTAATTCCCAATTCGTAATTCGTAATTCGTAAAAGGGCTACTGCCGTGCCATCGCCACCCTCAGACGTTCTTCAGGGTCAATAAAATGGTCGTGGTCATCCTTGCCTACATCCAGTTGCACCCAGTGAATTTTGCCCGTAAACTTGCTGCTATGGGTGGTGTAATCAGGACTGACGGGAGTACCCGATTCATAACCGATGTCGGTGGTTTCATCGGCCGAAAAAATCATCGGCTGGGTTGCCTCAACTCGTCCACTACCCGCAGGCTGACCATCATAGTAGAGGGTGACGTTGCCGCCTTTAGCCAGACCGCCACCATCGTAGGCAAACTCCATCCGTACTTGGTGTTTCCCTTCTGGAATAGGGGCTGTGGCTTCGGTGGGAAATTCATGGATACCCAGGACGTTGTAGGTAAACTTGAGCTTGCCCTCCTTGGCGTAGACGCTCCAGCCCCCAAACTTGCCCCCCTGAGCGATGATCACTCCATTGGCGGGTTTGTCTTTTACCTCGATCTCGGCGGTGATGGAGAATGACTTATTTTTAATATTGATCACGCTATTTTCTGACAAACGACCCATACCCGCAAAGAAGATTTGCGAGTCACCTTTGACTAGGGAGGGTCGTCCCGCCGTTGTCGGATCAATCCGTTCAGTCTGCCGATCATCCAGGGGTAAGACGTTGTACTTGACCGCCTCAATGAGAAACTGACGCTGCAATTCAAACAATTTCTGGGGCATCTCATGAGAGAGATCATGGGCTTGTGTCCAGTCTTTACTGCCGTCGTACAGTTCCCAGACATCTTCGTCAAAAGGTACCATCTTTTGTCCCACCATGACCCAGGGGGTGCGGTGTTTTGTAATCGCACTCCAACCTTTGTAGTAGATGCCTCGGTTGCCAAACATCTCGAAATACTGCACATCATGGCGTTCAGGGGCCTGGGCATCGTTGAAACTGTAGGCCATACTCGTCCCTTCATAAGGGCTTTGCAGGACGCCGTTAACCATTGTGGGTTCAGGAATGCCTGCAATTTCCAACACCGTTGGAGCCAAATCAATGACATGAGTGAACTGGTTGCGAATGCCTCCTTTTTCCTGAATGCCTTTGGGATAGCGGATAATCGTCCCGTTGCGAGTGCCACCCCAGTGAGAGGCGACCTGTTTCGTCCACTGATAGGGGGTGTCCATTGCCCAGGCCCAACCCACGCCAAAATGGTTGTACGAGTCGGGGGAGCCGAAGTCATCCAGTTTCGACAGCATGAATTCAGGGGTTTCCAGGGCAGCCATGCCGTTGAAGTTCGCCATTTCGTTGAAGGCGCCGTGAATTGTTCCTTCAGCAGAAGCACCATTATCGCCAACAATCACATAGACGAGGGTATCATCCAGAATCTCCAAATCCTCTAAACTCTGGATCAGACGCCCAACGTGATAGTCGGTGTGTTCCAAAAATGCGGCATACACCTCCATTTGGCGTTCCAACACGGGTTTGAGTTGGGAGTCCATGTCATCCCAGGCGGGAATCTCTGCATGACGGGGTGTTAGCTCGGCATCGGGGGAAATTACCCCCAGTTCCTTCTGTTTGGCAAAGGTGATTTCTCGTTGCCGATCCCAGCCGTGAGCAAATTTGCCTTTGTACTTCTCGATCCATTCCTTGGGGACATGGTGGGGAGCGTGGGTCGCACCGGGGGCAAAATACATGAAGAATGGCTTATCGGGCATCAGGGCTTTTTGCTGACTTACCCAGGTGATCGCTTTATCTGCCAGGTCTTCGGTTAGGTGATAGCCTTCTTCCGGGGTGGCAGGAGGTTCAATGGCAGTCGTGCCTTCGTACAACGCTGGATCCCACTGATTGTTTTCGCCCCCAATGAAGCCGTAGAAATACTCAAACCCACCTCCACCCGTAGGCCAAGCGTCAAAGGGCCCCATCGGCGAGGTTTGCCAGACCGGGACTTCGTGACACTTACCAAACATGGAGGTTGAGTAACCATTCAATTTCAGGGTCAAGGCCAGGGGTGCTTTGGTGTTGGGACGCACGGAGCATTGACCGGGGGCTGCTGTAGCGGTTTCAGTAATATTGCCCATGCCGACGGAGTGATGGTTACGTCCGGTGAGTAATGCTTGACGGGTCGGAGCGCAAAGGGCAGTGGTGTGAAAGCGGTTGTATTTGAGTCCCTGGGATGCTAGTTTCTCGAAGTTGGGGGCATGGCAGGGGCCACCGAAGGCACTAGAAGCCCCAAAACCCACATCATCAAGCATAACAATCAACACATTGGGCGCACCTGCTGGCGGACGCAAATCCCGAATGGGGGGATAGTGAGTGTCTGGGCTCTTGGCATCGTAGGTGGTAAGTCCGATGTGGGTCTGATCAGGAATTGGCAGAATCTGACGTTGAATGAAATTGCTGAGTGTCATGATTAATAGGCTTTTGTGAACTTGTGGGAACATATTTATTAATTTATATCTTAATTCATGTCTATTTTCACCTGTCAATCTTGATCTTTTAATCCGCATAAGTTCGATGTTAAAGGATAAAATCTTTCTGGTTTCTGGTATTCCACTGACCTTTAAATCGTTCTGTAATTAATGGTTTCACCCTAAATTTAGGCAATTTTCCCGCTAAAACGTCAATGCGTAAACCCGAATAGGGGCGACGTTTTTCTCGACCCTGACCTGTACGACCCACAAATAATAATGATTCAGCAATTGAGTGAGATTTTATTCCGGTTTCTGTTTTAAAAGACTCCATTAATTGAGTTCCTTCCGGGCGTTGTCGGCGTAAACTATAGCCACTGCCCCCACAAATTAACCAATGAATATAGGAATCTGCAAATCCGGTATTTCCAGTATATAAATGTTCTAAACAGTGAGCATGACCATTCAAAACTAAATCCACAATAGGGCGATTTTCTGCCAGGTTGCCAATGGTATTCGAGACTTCATTTAAAACATAACGCAAGTTATTACGGACGGCAATTGTTTGAGCTTGATCCCATTTTGTGGCTTCGGTGACATAGGGAGGATGATGAAAATAAAGCACTCTTCCTCTGACTTCTGAAGTATTCCAAGATTCAATTAATCGTTGTTTTAACCAATCTAATTGTTCAAAATCAATGGTGATATTTAGAGGAGCATTCAGTTGTTTCTGAATATCCATTTGTTGTTCTTCTAATTGTTCCATTTTTTCTAGTTGATCATGAACCATTAAAGAGTTTTTTCCTTCCTGCTGCTGAAGGGCATCTAATTCTTGGATCAATTTTTGTTTTTCAGTTTCAAGGGCATTTAATTGTTGATTCAATTGTGATCGCAAATCTTGACCTTGGGGATTATTGGGTAACGGTTTGGGGGCATTAAATGTATTAGAATCTAAGGCAAAAAAATCAATTCCTCCATAGCGAAAGGTATAGTAACGATTGGGGAGACGGGTAAATGCTCCTGGTTGATAGCGAAGACAGTTACCTGTATTGGTTTTGGCGGTATAATGCTGTTCTAAATGTTGTTGTAATTGCAGAGGATTAACCGTTTCTAAATAATCTAAGAAAGCTTGAGCATAAGCCTTTCCTTGAAAAGAACCATGCCAGCCAATATCAAAATCTAATTGAGACAGAACTAAATGACGAGGCAACCAACTTAACTGAGCTAATAAACTATAAAACCAAGGTAAATCATAATAATCGTGATTGCCTAAAACCGGTAAAAATGGTAAATTAAAGACCATTTGATCATAGCGAATTTGTTTGGGGTTTTCACCACCGACCAAAAATTCTCGATAGGGATGAATAAAATTATCCGGGTAATATTCACTCGAACCCACTAAATAAACGACATCTCCAGTATGGACAATAAAACGGCAGTTATCCTGGTTTTCTAATAATAATTCTGCCACTTTGCGTTGAGGACTAGGGCTAGGTTTATAACCTGTTCCACTATCTCCTATGACTAAAAATGAAAATTCAGTATCATTGTTATGTCCATCATCAATAACTAAACAAGTTTGATCAATATTTTGATGGGTGATGAACGGATCTTGCCAGCGAACCCGTTGCTTCATTTTATTGATTTTTGTAGCAATTGTGGGATCAAATACAAACTGCATATTAGAAAAAATTTCTAAGTTGAATATAGGGTTTAAAATCTCACCGGGTGCGTTTGCTATGCTTACGCACCTTACTATTGATGGTTATTGTAATACCTAAAACCCCTCTTAAATTATTGAGTTGATTTTACCCATTCTACTATCCCATCTGCTAAAGTTAGTGCTAATTTTTGTTGCTCTTGGGGATTAACAATCCATTGAAATTCCTCTGGATTAATCATAAATCCTAATTCTAATAAAACCGCCGGGGCGACAGTAGGACGAGTTAAGGCTAAATTATTCCAAAAAACCCCATAGGAAGGACGGTTTAATTGGTTAACTAAATAGTTTTGTAAAAACACGGCTAAACTATGCGCTTGAGGGTTATACCAAAAGGTACTAACTCCTTTAGTATTAATAGGATCTCCATTATCAGGTAAAGCATTATAATGAATAGAAATTGATAAATCGGGTTCCTGTTCATTAATCATTTTCACTCGATCTTGGGGATACAAATCTTCATCCGCATTGCGAGTCATAAATACCGATGCTCCCCGTTTAATCAGTTCCGCTTCTAATAGTTTGGAAACAACTAAAGTAACATCTTTTTCGGGATAACCCGTCGGCCCCTTTGCCCCTAAATCATTTTCACTTCCATGACCGGGATCAATTAAAATGTTCAACCCCGATAAGGGTAAATTAGATTGTAATTGAGGAGGATTTTTCAGCGATAAAACTAAGGTTGTACCATCATAACGGAGTTTATAACCCCATTGTTGTTTTGTTTTAAAATGAAAGGTATATTGCACTGCATTTTGTGATGTTCCTTGGGGAGATAGAATCGGTTGCCAATCCATGCGATAAATTAAGGGATTATCATTAAAACGAATCGTATCTGTTTGAGCCGTTGTATTATATAGAGTTAAAATTAAAGTCTGATCATCTTGTTTAACGGTCATAGGAACTGCAACTTGTAGGGGAAAAGACACTTCTAACCAGTCTCCAACTTGACGAGAACTGGCACTTCTAATTAAAGAATTCGGCGGAATTGAATCGGTGGTGATCCGGGTTTCATTTACTTTAATCCAACCCCCATAATCGAGGCGTAAAAAGTCCCCTTGTCGTCCGATAATTCTAGCACGAGTTCCTTTAGGTAAAGGGGTTAAACGAGAATTGTCTGTACTGGGGCCAGTCCGTGCATTTCCTTCCTCAACTATCACTTCAGCTACTTCAAATTCAGTGGGAGAAATAATAGAAATTTGCCCTGTTGCGGCTTGGGTAATCGTTTGATTATTCAGGGTTAATTGATATTGAGGCTGACCTAAATCTAAGATTTGTTCTTCTCCAGAAAAGTTTAAATTTGTCGCAATTGTCCCACATCCTTGATATTTTACTGTCTCGGACTTTACAGGTTGATTGAGTCCGGTTAAAACGGCTTTGTTATCGGGTAATTCTAAGCTTTGAAATTGTGGAGATAACGGAATTATTTGTCCGGCTAATTTAACAGAAACCGTTGCCTTTTGAGGTGCGATCGCACTAAAACAGACTAACCCCCCAGGCAGTATAGCCATATTCTCAGAGGGAGTCAATGAATCGTTTAAAAAGCTTACATTTTCTAAAGAGATAGGTTCGGTCGAAATCCGCATAATATTAAGTTTGATTTTTTGATTTCTGTAGCGTAGAATGAAAGTGTTTTCCCCTAGCTTCAATGGTACTGTCGATGCAAAATGACCAGCGTTGCTGCGAGAAATCACTTGACCATTAATGGAAACATCTCCATCAGGTGTCGCCGTTCCAATTAAAAAAATCCGATCAGATGTTGTTTTGTGATCGGGTGGTGGATAAGCAACATATAAAGGTTGTTCTGCCAATGTTTGAGAGATCATAGCAAAGCTGATCGCTGCTGTTAATCGTAGAATATGTTTCATTAGTGTGATTTCAATTCGTTCTAAACCCATTTTATCGGGTTAGGGAGCAAGGAAGCTATATTATGAATAATGAATTAAAGTTATAAATATAGCAATCCTAAATGATTTGTGATAAAAACCTGTAGGGGTTGGGAAACCCAACCCAGGCGCCAAGAGGGTTGGGAGGGACGCCACCCCTACGATAAAATGTTACAACCTATTTAGGATTGCTATAGATTTTATTTATAACTTTTAATATTAATTTAATTTGGGTTGAATTATTATACTTTATGGATTTATGGGATAATTTAGTTATAGTTGGTGCCTGTGCGTTGCTGACCCACCCTACTGAATTGAGGAGTTAAAGCGATGAGTGAATCGTTTGTTAAGTTGGAACAGGATGACGATATTGTGATGTTGGACAAGGATACGTTTACTGTATCCAGGTTGAAAGAGTTAACGGCTGAGAATATGTGGAGTAAACTTTTTGGTCAACCCTCGTTAGCTTCTTCGTTATGCCAAAAATTAAAAATAACAGATAAATCAATAGATCTAGACTTAGAGGAAATTAGATTAGTGTTTCCACCTAAAGGGATAGACTGTCAGTTACTCAAGCTACAGTCTGGTAAGTGGATTTCAGGTAAAATCAGATTTCAAGTTGATGTAGATTATAGATATATTCCTCAGACTGGAGTTCGTAACAAGAGAGTAATTACAGAGTTAGAATTTGCTCCTGATGAAATCATATTTAACGAAGAACAAGAACAGCAAAACTCTAATTCTGATCAAAATTTAGATGAAATTAGAGCCAAATTAAACCAAATCAATGCTCTCTAATTGTAGGGTTTATAAGCAACGCATACGCACCAATATTTGATTAACATCAATCAAAATTATGCAAAAATTAGCGTTAAATTCTATAGTAATTTCAAAGATTATGGATGCAAGCGAGGGAGGATGCTCACACTGCAATGTATTCGATTATTTGTAGCGTTTAAAAGTGGCGAAAGTATTAAAAGAGCAAGGGACGATTGTTGCTAAAGTTGTTGAATTTTTGCAATAATAATAGGTAGGATGATCTGCGACTCTATTTTGAAAAAGGCGATAAAATCTGAACGATCAGTGAAATCAGCAAATCGTTTTGATGAGTCTGATAAAAGTTGGGAGTGATCGAAATCTGGTTTGGATTGTGATTTCTGTCACATTACAGACGGAAACTATTAAAAAAAAATTCAGTCAGGGAGGAACAAATAATGCTCAGATCCCTTAGAATTAAATACAATTCATTCAGTGTAAATGCTGAGTTGCTAGAGAACCAGATTGCCATCAGAAATAAATAATAACCTTTGGGTAAAGAGTTTGAGGGTTGGGGGGAAACCTGATCGTAGGGGGAAGCAATATTCAGTCACGATCAATCAGCTTAAGTGAAAATGGGATGAGATGATGAATATTAAATATGACAATGAACCGCAGAAAGGTGCTTTTCGGTTGATGAAACATAATTTGATGTTTGATAGATTGCCCCTAGAAGTGCAAAATTGGGCTGAAAGTTTGCCTTGGAATCAAAGGCGTTACGTTCTCTCTTTATGTTATATATTATGTGCATCTTCCCCCGAAAAACAAGCGGAATTTTTAGATGAATATACCGCCGATGGTTTAATGGCGAAGATGCTGGAAGATATTGATACGCTGCAACGAGTCAAACAATATCTAAGTTGTTTTCGGATTAAAGCCCCCTTAAATGAAGAGGTTTTGCGAGGTTATATTCGACAGTTTTATATTCATTCTGCCCAGGATGCTCGATGCCAACCCAGTCAATATTTAGAGTCGGCTTTAAAGTTGGCTTTAAGTCCGAAAGATAAAGATAATGTTTTTAATTATATTCTCGGATTTGAATTAATTAAACTCATGTTTCAAATGAGTTGGCTGCAACATGAACGACTGTCTCGGTTACAAACTAATCAGGACTATTTTATCAAAAATTATCTTAAACCCATTCAACACGCCCATCGGGTGAATGGAATTATTGTTCCAAAAGATGAACAGGTCTTTTTTGCCAAACGAGATTTCTATGTGCAGAAACCCGAAATTAAACCCAGAAAGTTAATTGAATTAGTCATGGCAACGTTTACAACTAGCCAAGTCATCGCCTGTGGATTTTCTCTGACTCGTCATAGTCGAGCCTTTGAGTTTGATTATGATTACATTTTCAATTCAACTGAAGCCGACGGAATCTTTCCTTGGAGTACAGAATCTGTGCTAGGATAGATGAAGGCAACGATTTTCTAACAACCCAAATACCTAAATGATGTTCACATCTATAAAAGTTAGATTGTACCCAACAGAAGAACAACGTATCCCACTCTCAATCATAATTTGGATGCGCTCGTTATCAGTTACCAGTTATCAGTTATCCGTAAAGAATTAAACAGTCGATTAACTCTTAACTCTTAACTCTTACACTGATTACTGATTACTGATTACTGATTACTGTAATATGCTGTTATCTAAAGGTTTTGAAGTTGAAATGTATACCGGAACTCCCCAGGGTGATATTGTGGGACTTTCCGATAAAATTGTTGCTGATTTAGAAGGATTTGTTAGAGAACCAGATAATCGAAATGTCGAGTATACAACGGCCCCCCTGTGTAATTATGATCGGTTGTTGTGTGCGTTAGTTCGACCTCGGCGGTTACTGCGAAACTATTTACACCAGTTGGGGGACTATACCCTGATACCAGGAAGTACGTTATCCCTCGGAGATACGGAGCATTTTTATCGATCTGATCTGCAAAATCCCTATCATACTTATATTGAACAAACCTACGGTACGGATGTTGTTACCGCCAGTATTCATATTAATATTGGC
This sequence comes from uncultured Oscillatoriales cyanobacterium, assembly GCA_903893625.1. Lineage (GTDB taxonomy): Bacteria > Cyanobacteriota > Cyanobacteriia > Cyanobacteriales > Microcoleaceae > Planktothrix. The sequence continues at coordinate 7,395 of CAITND010000103.1, read as the reverse complement.
ATTGCTGACCCGGAACAGTTAATGCAGGCGATTCGTTTAGTCCGGGTGGAAGCGCCCCTCTATTTGGCGATGAGTGCCTCGTCTCCCTTCTTAGGTGGGGAAGTTACAGGATATCATTCCACCCGTTGGCATCTGTTCCCCAAAACGCCCACTTTTGTACCCTTATTTGAAAGCCATCGCCACTATATTGACTGGACAGAAGACCAACTGCAAAAAGGAACTATGCAAAATGTGCGTCACCTGTGGTCATCGGTACGGCCCAATGGCGATCGCCGTCCCTATAATTTAAACCGTTTGGAATTAAGAATTTGTGATTTGATGGTTAACCCCATTGCCTTGTTAGCAATCACAGCTTTATTAGAAGCTCGCCTGTGGCAAATGTTAGAAAATCCCAACCTAGATCCGTTACAATTAAGTAAACTACCTGAAAGCCATCGTGCTGAGGAGTTAGTGGCAATTAGTGATCAAAATGAAATCCAAGCGGCTCACCACAGTTTAGAGGCTCAACTGCGACATTGGAAAGACGGAAGCTTAATTTCAGCCAGAGATTGGATTGAACAACTCTACCAAGAAGTTTGGCCCACTGCCAAAAAACACGGTTTTAGCTGTTTTCTGTCTCCAGTTAAAAAACTACTGCGAGAAGGTTGTACCGCCCAACAATGGATACATCTGTCCCAACAGGGTTGGGAAACTCGCGCGATTATTCAGCAGGCCATTCAGGAAATGGAACAGCAAGAGCAAGAGTTTGAAGATCAGATTTGTCAACCCCTTGTAGCTTGAAAATTTGGCCAATTATCTGATCAGAATATCTTATCGATAAATTTCTTTACAAAGCATAAAGAAAAACTATAGATTTGTTCCTTGTGTCTAGGGGTTGATCCGACCCTAAAACCCTTGTTTCTTTGTCTGATTACCTCATGCCTCACGTCGTCTTAGTTCAGCCTCAAATTCCCCCCAATACGGGGAATATCGCCCGTACCTGTGCAGCTACCTGTACCCAATTGCATTTAGTCGGGCCCTTAGGATTTGAAATTAGCGATCGCTACCTCAAGCGAGCGGGCTTAGATTACTGGCCCTATGTTCCCTTAACTTATCATCCCGATTTTTTCACCTTTGAGACCTATCATCAAAAACAAGGTGGACGTTTGCTAGGGTTTAGTACCCAAGGGGCTTGCAACTATGTCCAGTTTCAGTTCCAAGATTCAGACTGGTTACTATTTGGCAGTGAAACCACTGGACTTCCCCCCGATGCGTTAGATGCTTGTACCGCAACGGTTTTTATTCCAATGGCCCAACCAGGTGTTCGTAGCTTGAATCTGTCTGTGAGTGTTGCCATTGGTTTATTTGAAGCCCGCCGACAACTCGGCTACTTAGCGTGAAACCTGCTGATTGAACTTTGATATTGTGTCAATCACGGAATTCAGGCTGATCTGATAACTTTTTTTTATAAATGACCGGATTAAACTGACCCCCAACAGTGATAGATTTTATTCATCTAAACGGGTGTTTTTTTCCCGTTGCAAAAAAAGCCAAAACCCTGACTTGGCTTAGATTTGAGGTTATTAGCCATTGATTTTTATCCTGATCGTAACCTGATCCCCAGAAATTCACAGGCCTTGATCCGGTGTTGTGTTTCGGGTAGAAACTGGTGTAGATTCTCATCTGGACTCTTCTAACAGAGTTCACTGATTTTTAAAGATCCTCGACCCTCAAGGGTTATTGTTGTTCTATCGTTAGTTTTCAGGGTTTGCCTTATTTATGGAACTTTCGCTTTTCTTGTCGAAATTGAAAAAGCAAGGTAATCTGACGTAATCAAGATTGTTGTCAGTGATTCTAATCAATGATTAATGTGATTACCTTCACTGATATTAAAGTCTTGAGCGGTTCGAGGACAGTAAGCACGCTTCTCCATAGGAGGTCGTTCTTTGAAAGGAACAATTCCAAATCATAATCAACCTGTTGCCATGCCTAATTTAGATTTAGATTTAGATCAGACTGCAACAGGGCAGGCCCAACCACAGGTCGCACACTCTGGCAGTCATAAGGTTCGTACCTCTGTCGCATTTCTCGGTTTAGCCATTGCTTCCGGCATTCTCAGCAATCAAGCCAATGATTGCGTTATGGCGGCAGAGTTATCTAATCCCGATCCGAATCCAACAATGCAGTCACCCTCCCCGATGGCTCCTTCTCCCACCGGAGAAAATTCGGCCTCTGCGGGACAAACATCGAAATCAGACTGGCAGCCGTCTTTGTTGCGAACTGTTTCTAGTCTCAACGCAGGCGAGAACGTCGTCAACACCCGAAGTCAATCCAATGACTTAGGGCAAGGGAAATCGGATCAAACTAGGGTAGAAGCCCTTTCTACATCAGGGTCTCAGCCTCTTGTTTCCTCGGAATCGGTGTCTCCATCGGCTACGGTGACAGAATCTGACAGCCAATCCAATGTGCAGATTTCTCCTTCTTATGGGGCTGAAACCTCAGCCAATCAAAAGACTTTAGAGCCGTCGGTGGAGGCTTCAGAATCTTCAATTTCCCCGACTCATCAATTGGATCAAACCGATAGAGCCTCTGGTTCGGCACAGGTTAACTCTTTAGATACAATCTCCCAAGAGATGTCTGGAGCGTTTGTGATTCCGACCGATGCCAGCAACTCAGCCATTGCGGAAGTCTATGCGGTGGGTTCCGGTGATACATTAGATCGGATTGCCCAACTGCATAATGTTTCTGTAGATGCCATTATCAAGGCGAATCAGATCACTGATCCCAATGTTCTGAGTGTTAATCAAAGTCTAAAAATCCCTAAGCAACTGGCGAGTAGTTTTTCGAGCAGTCCATCCGCTTTGACAACGAATCAATGGCAAGACCTTCAGATTCGTCCAGATGCTTCCCCCTCTTCACAACCTTCTGCAACAACAGACTTCAGTGCTTTAGGTGGGAGATTACCTCAGTCTGTACTTCCGGCGGTCATTCCCTCAGAACGCAGAAGTAATGGTTCTTCAGTCGCCGACCTTCCAGGGGAGGATGTTGCTGATCTGAGTTCAATTCCCACAAATAGCACCTTAAATCAACTGTCACTGAATCAACTGGCTTCCCGTACAGTCAATGCGGTTGAGTCTCCTACTCCCGTCGCAGCCGAAGCCGTTTCGATTCCCGTTGAATCAAAATTCCCCTCCCTGTCTGAACAGGTCGCGGTTCAAGCTGTTTCTGTCCACAAGTCAGAAGCCGTCAGCAAATTGTATACTGATCGCCTGAAATCCGAAGTAGAACGCCTGCGCGAGGAATATAAAGTCCAGAGTGGCTATCAGGTGATGAATGTCTCCCTAGAGTCGGATAAACAGCCAAAGGTTCAAGCCTTGGCCACTGCGGTAACGACTTCCTTACATCGGCAAAAACTGATTAATCCTGAGTTTAAGCCTGAAGCTGATTCTGGCCAAAAGACAACTCAAACGGCACAGAACCTATCTTCAGAACAGTTAGCTCAATTGTCTCCGAATGGAGTTCCGTCTCCAGCAACTCCCATCCCACCTCAATCCAGACGTTCTGTGGTAGCTACTGCTCCCATCGGAGCTAAAACCTACGATCCCTTAAATAACCCCGCTTTGGGTCAGATGGTGTCCCCGCAGTTACCCCCTCTCCCAGGGCCAGATGCTTACTTACCGAGCGGTTCCCTGCGCTTCAATGGCTATATTTGGCCAGCGCAAGGTATTCTTTCCTCCGGCTATGGCTGGCGTTGGGGACGGATGCACAAGGGGATTGATATTGCTGGGCCGATTGGAACCCCCGTTTTTGCAGCAGCCCCTGGGGTTGTTTCCTATGCGGGATGGAATGATGGTGGCTATGGCAATTTAGTCGAAATTGAACATCCTGACGGCAGTTTAACGGTTTACGCCCACAATGACCGCGTTCTGGTCAATGAGGGTCAAAAAGTGGCTCAAGGAGAACAAATCTCCGAAATGGGTACCACTGGCCGCAGTACAGGGCCACACCTGCACTTTGAAATCCATCCCAACAACGAAGGCGCTGTTAACCCGATGGCTTTACTACCAGAAAATAGTGCAATGGTATCCCAGAATTATTAGGTGTCGGTTTTCGGTTGACCGTTGACTGTTGACGGTTAGCCCAAACCCAATATCTGACACCTAACACCCCCTAAAAAACTTAAAAAAGGGGGTTGATTTTTGGGAAAGGGTTGTGCTATAATGGTAAATCGTGAATCAATCAAGGCTCAGTAGCTCAGTGGTTAGAGCAGGGGACTCATAAGCCCAAGGTCGCAGGTTCAAATCCCGCCTGAGCCATTTCCACCCAATTTGATCAGCCTCTATTGTTGGGCATTCAGTCAGTCTATCGATGGTTGACTTTGTTGTTTGGGTTGGTTCCGTTTTAACAAATCCTTTGTAACTGTAGTCATTTCGAGTATGATATGGTTGTAATAAATCGTAAAACAATCAGATGATCAAGATCTTGTTGATCTTGATTCTCTTGAACAAAACTTTACCATCGTCAGTTTAAGGAGTATTATTCATGGCTGAGTGCCTGCGTGTTGGCCAAGTCGCCCCCGATTTTACAGCGACGGCTGTTGTTGACCAAGAATTTAAAACTATCAAACTCTCTGACCATCGGGGCAAGTATGTGGTTCTGTTCTTTTACCCCTTAGACTTTACTTTTGTTTGCCCGACTGAAATTACCGCGTTTAGCGATCGCGCCGAAGAGTTTACAAAACTCAACACTCAAATTCTCGGCGTTTCTGTAGATAGCGAATTCTCTCACCTGGCTTGGATTCAAAGCGATCGCAAATCCGGTGGTGTGGGCGATCTAAACTATCCTCTGGTGGCTGATCTCAAAAAAGAAATCAGTGCCGCTTACAACGTCCTTGATCCCGAAGCGGGAATTGCCCTACGGGGTCTGTTCATCATTGACAAAGAAGGGGTAATTCAACACGCTACGATCAATAACCTCGCCTTTGGTCGTAACGTCGATGAAACCCTGCGGACACTGCAAGCGCTTCAATATGTTCAAGCGCACCCCGATGAAGTTTGCCCTGCGGGTTGGCAACCGGGTGACAAAACCATGATCCCTGATCCGGTCAAGTCCAAAGAATTCTTTGCTGCTGTCTAAGATCATTCAATGATAGACAGTGTTTTCAAACCCGTCTTTACAATTATGTGAAGGCGGGTTTGGTTGATTTTGTAGGATTGTTTTAAACTAGGAAGAGTAATAAACAATAAACTATTATGCTGACTTCTAACGATTTTAGTGGTTTAATTAATCGCCGATTTTGGAATAACTTTTTTCCGATTCCTGCCACCAGTGATTTGCAGTTGGGGATCAAAACCCCGGATTTTCAATTACCCGATATTACCAATGGTCAATTAGTTCGGTTGTCTCAATTTCGAGGCGATCGCCCGGTTATTTTAGCCTTTACCCGAATTTTTACAGAAAAACAATATTGTCCCTTTTGTTATCCCCATATTAAAGCTCTGAACGAAAACTATGAAGCGTTCGTTCAACGGGGAGTTGAAGTCTTGATGATTACCAGTACGGATGAACGTCAAAGCAAAATTGTGGTCAAAGATCTAGGGTTAAAAATGCCATTGCTCAGTGATCCAAGCTGCGGCATTTTTCGATTGTATCAACTGGGACAAGCCCTGGGTGCGCCCTTACCTGCTCAATTTGTTTTAGATCAAAAAGGCATTCTGAAATATAAACATTTGTTTTCTTTTTTTGATCACAATGCCAGCATTAAAACCTTACTGGAAGCTATTGATCCGATCACGACTCAAATAATCTAAAATCGGTGACTAAACAGACAGGATTACCCTGTTGATCATAACCCCAAGAGGAGGGATAACAACCCTCTCCCCAACCTATGTTTAATCCAATTACAAATATACAACCCACGCTGGATTTCCTCCCTCCTAATTTTAATCCTTTGGTGCTCAAGGTCTGTCAATGGGGGATTCCGTTTTGGATTCGATGGAAAACGCCTTTAGTAGATATTAAAGGGGAGAAAGTAGAACGATTAGTTGATCTTTATCAACAATTTCAAAGTGGAAAAATTAGATTTTTATTAGCGTTTCGTCATCCCAATACGGATGATCCTTTTTGTATGAGTCAATTGTTATGGCGATTTGTTCCTGAAACTGCAAAACAACAGGGAATCGTGTTATCTGATCCGATTCATGCTCATTTTATGTATGATCGAGGAATTCCATTGTGGGCAGGAAAATCAGTTTCTTGGTTATTTCCAAAAATAGGAGGAACGCCGATATTTAGGGGGAAAGTTGATCGATTAGGATTACGATCAGCAAGGGATTTATTTATTAATGGTAAATTTCCCTTAGCCGCCGCACCGGAAGGGGCAACCAACGGACATAATCAAAGTATTAGCCCTTTAGAACCGGGAATTTCTCAATTAGGATTTTGGTGTGTTGAAGATTTAAAAAAAGCAGAACGCACAGAAGAGGTTTATTTAGTTCCGATTGGAATTCAATATTTTTATATTCAAGAAAATTGGATAGATTTAGAAAAAGTAATTTCTCAATTAGAAAGAGATTGTAACTTACCTCCAGGAAGCGAAGAATTAACCACTCATTCTCTATATGAACGTTTAATACAATTAGGAAATCATCTATTAGATACAATGGAAAATTTTTATCGCCAATTTTATTGTCGAAGTATTCCTCAAGATGAAACTCTCGATTTTTCTGATCGGATAAAACGATTGTTAGATATAGCGTTAACTGTTGCTGAAGAATATTTTAATCTCAAACTAACGGGAGATTTAAGTAGTCGCTGTCGTCGGGTAGAACAAGCCGGATGGGATTGTATTTATCGATATAATCTCAAAGGAAATGAGAACTGGTCTGCGGTAGAATTAGGATTAGCAGATCGGGTGGCAATGGAAGCCAGTTTGCGAATGTGGCACATGAGATTAGTAGAAAGTTTTGTAGCAGTAACGGGTCGTTATATTCGAGAAAATCCAACATTTGATCGCTTTGCAGAAACGACTCTGATTGTATGGACAATGGTAAATCGATTAAAGGGAGGAAACCCGACTAAACGCCCCAATTTAGGTAAAAAACGAGCTAAATTAACCGTTGGTGAACCTATTTCTGTGACTCAAAAATGGTCAGATTATCAAACAAACCGTCGTCAAGCTGTTGCTAATTTAACCCAGGATTTACAGAATGCTTTAGAACAGATGATTGAACATTAAGAATTTGATATAATCAATTCAGCCAACCTCAGATGAGGAGGATTAAAAATGTCAATAACCGCAGAACAACTAGAGGCATTAATGCCTGATGGTACTCAAGTTGAAAGTGAGTATATAGAAATGGAAAGTACGTTACATTATCTCCAATTAGCGTTGTTAGTGTCTTGTTTAGATTGGTT
>CAITND010000102.1 GCA_903893625.1 uncultured Oscillatoriales cyanobacterium | reverse complement strand
GTGGGAAGCCCACCTCAAGATGATTGCTCTCACTGGGTCAACCAGGTAAGGTCACGGGCAGAACACCCGTTTATAGGTGTTAGGTGGAAGTCCAGCGATGGATGCAGCCGAGACACACTAACAGACCGAGGGCTTGACCTCTAACCTCTACTCCAGTTTCTCTGCAATCTTCAGTGTTTCTGAATCCGAAAGTCTAGGATAATCAACAAAATTCCCGACTTAATAAGTTATTAAGTTATTTTTGTATAAATCTCTGTAAATCTGTAAAAAAGGGTTGCTGGGTTTTTTATTCTTCAGAAGAAGAATGAACTTCCTAGCAGCCCTTTTTTTAGATCATCAAAAATCCCCGACACCCAACACATGAAAGAGGAGACACGAAGGAGTGAACTACTCGGTAAAGTAGGGGGTGTTTGTTTATTCAGTGAGGCTAAATGGGTGATACACTAAAATAATTTTCAGACAGGATACAGGAATCAGTTAGCAGTTGGCACCATCCAATAACCAGAGTTGTTAGTAATTGAGGATAGATTTTATGCCCATTAAACGGATTATTAGTGGTCTGAATGATTTTCAAGAGAATTATTTCAAGGCAAATCAAGACTTGTTTGAACGGCTATCTCACGGTCAAACCCCTGAAATTTTATTTATCACTTGTTGTGACTCTAGGATTGCCCCAAATCTGCTAACTCAGACTAAACCCGGAGAACTTTTTATTATTCGGAATATGGGTAATATTATTCCGCCTTACGGAACCCCAAATAGTAGTGAAGGAGCCGGAATTGAATATGCAGTTCAAGCCTTGAATATTAAAGAAATTGTAATCTGTGGACATTCCCTTTGTGGCAGTATCAAAGGATTGCTTAAACTCCAAAGTTTGTCTGATGAAATGCCATTAGTCTATGATTGGTTAAAACTTTATGGAGAATCAATTCGCCGGATTATTCGAGAAAATTATCCAGAATATTCAGGAGAAGAATTGTTAAGTATTGCCACCCAAACCAATGTTTTAAATCAAATTGCCAACCTCGAAACCTATCCAGTTGTTCGATCTCGTTTACACGCTGGAAAACTCCATCTTCATGCCTGGGTTTATGAAATTGAAACAGGACGAATCTTAGCTTATGATGTGAGTCAAAATCAGTTTGTTCCGCTTGAAGAAGAACCTTTTCCTGTACCTGAACCCTTGCCCATAATCAACCCCACCTAAAAGACAAATTAATCCCATTTTTGTTCCGTTCTAGCTCATACTAACAAGATGATTAATTCTATTGTCAAATTTCATAAAGGAAGTTTAGGAACTGGATTTTTGAATGTGTTTAAATCCAGTAACCAATGGTTTCACAAAACCCCAGAACGAGCACTAGAACAAGCCTATAAAGCTGCTTTAGCGATAAAAACCATAGAAGATCAGCATTTTGGGGGACAAAAAGTTTCCGAAGATGCACCCCAATATACTCCCAGTGTTTTAGAGTGTTTTGTTAAGGATGTTGAGAAGCATTTAAACACGATTAAATTTAAACTGAGTGAATTTAAACTGACTCGAAGTTTAGATAACTCTGGAGATATAGAATTTATTGATAAATTAAAATTCATCGATGAAATTGTTGATAAATATCAATATGATTCTTTTTCCTCTCATCAAACTGTATCATCTAATTCCTCTGGTTTTACATCCGTTCAAAGACTAAACAACGGAAAATCTACTGACCCATCAGGTTTATCCCCCCTTGATTTTGTGGAAGTAGAAGCTTCTGGAGGAATGTTTAACGGGAAAAAAAGTGGCGCTTTACCTCGTTCGATTGGACGCACATTTAAAAAGATTCAAACGGAATTAGATGATGACTCCGAAGAACGGTTAATGAATAGCTATCGAGCATCGCGTAAAAAAACAAAATCGGCGATTAGTTTTCTATTGATGCTCGTTTTAATTCCCCTTTTAGCACAACAACTCTCTAAAAATTTTGTCTTTGTTCCCCTAGTTGAACATTATCGAAAAACCCATGAAGTGGCTTTATTTCTCAACTCAGAAATGAAAGAAGAAGCCCTTCATGAGTTAAAATCCTATGAAGAAGAACTGCAAATGAGCAGTTTACTGTACAAAACTCCCGTGATTGAAGCCGAAGAAATTGAAAAGAAAATGGCGGAAAAAGCCGAAGAAATTTCCAGAGAATTTGATCACAGAAGCAGTGAAGCCATTAGTAATATTTTTGCCGATTTCGTGGGATTAATTGCCTTTGCTTTAGTGATTATCTTCAATCAACAAGGATTAGTAGCTTTAAAAGCCTTGCTCAATACTGTCATGTATGATCTGAGTGATAGTGCTAAAGCTTTTGTGATTATTTTACTTACCGATGTGTTTGTCGGGTTTCACTCTCCTCATGGTTGGGAAGTTCTATTAGAAGGATTTGCGAGTCACTTTGGAATTGCCGCTAATCGTAGCTTTATCTTTTTGTTTATTGCCACTTTCCCCGTAATTTTAGATACCATTATGAAATATTGGATCTTCCGTTACCTCAGTCGAATTTCACCCTCTGCGGTGGCAACGTTAAGAAATATGAACGAGTAAATCAAACTGTGTTGTCTGTTGACGGTTAACGGTTGACGGTTAATGGGTGTCGGGTGTCGGGTTTCAGGTGTCGGGTGTCGGGTGTTAATTATTTTCTTCTCTACCCCTGCTCCCCCTGCTCCCCCTGCTTCCCCTGCTTCCCCTGCT
>CAITND010000101.1 GCA_903893625.1 uncultured Oscillatoriales cyanobacterium | reverse complement strand
GCGAATTGCTTGATCAATCGCTTTGTATTGATTGGGTTTGCCTTTGCACTTATATTCCAGAACTATCATTTTAGATTTTCTCTGTTTTCGACCTACCTTATATTAACATGAATCATGAGAATATTCACGGGGGTTAAAACCCCCTGAGTCGATTTTCATCTCAGGTCTGAAGACACTGAGTTTTCAATCTCCCAGACTGCTTTATAAGCTCCTCTCTGATTCTATTTAAGGGAGTAGATTCCCTACACCCCACACCCGATCTCAATTGTCAGTTGTTAGCTTGGCAAATGACGCTATAACTTTCAGTTAAGCTATTTTCGGGCGATGCACACTGCAAGAAAGCCATCGATTCAACATGGGAAGTTTGCGGGAAAAAATCCGCAGGTTGTACCCGGATTAATTCATAGACTCCCGTTTCACATAAAATCTTCAGATCCCGTGCTAGAGTTGCAGGTTTACAACTGATATAGATCAGTCGTTGTGGTTGCAAATTCAGCAACGTTTCTAATACGGTGCGATCGCATCCTTTGCGGGGAGGATCAAGTAAAACAATATCAGGTTTATACCCTAACTGGGGTAACAACTTTTGCACCGTTCCCAGTTTAAACTCAACATTGTCAATCCGATTAAAAATTGCATTCTGTCGAGCTTGCTCTATAGCACTTTCTTGTACTTCTAAACCCATAACTTGAGGAAGATTTAACGACTGTATAGAACCCCCTTGTTTTTGCAGTAAATCATAAGCCAGGGGTAAGGTAAATGTCCCGATTCCACAATAGGCATCAACGATCCGTTCTGTTCCTTGTAAATTTAACTCTTGTAGCATTATTTGTAATAACGCTTCCGCCACTTCTGTATTGATTTGAAAAAACGTATCTGGTCTGAGAAAAAACCTTAATCCCCCAAATTCTTCTTGTAAATAAGGTTGACCCGCTAAACAGCGTGTTTCCTGACCAAAAATCATATTGGTTTGATCAGGATTTAGATTTAAACAAACTCCCTTTAAAGAGGGATATTGTTCTAACCAAGTTTCCGCTTGTTCGTTGAGTCCGGGTAAACTTGCCTGAGTCGCAATTAAAGTTAATAATATTTCCCCAGTGCGTCGTCCAATTCTTAAGGACAGATGGCGAATTTTTCCTCGGTGTTGGGATTCATCATAAATCGACCAGCCTCGGTTGTGAATATCCAGCTTAATATTAGCCAGTAACGGATTAAGACGTTGATCCTGTACCGGACATTGATTTAAGTTGATTAAACGATGACTATGCTTCTGAAAGTAACCCGCCTGGACTTGACCCGTTGCGGAACGTCCCAGGGGATAGGTGACTTTATTGCGATATCCTAACTCCGACTCTCCTGCTAACATCTGATCCACCGGAGGCTGGATAAATCCTCCAATGCGTTCTAAGGTTTTAACCACTAAATCCCGTTTAGCCTGTAATTGAGTCTCATAATCAACGTGTTGCCACTGACAGCCCCCACATTTGTCCGCCACAATACATCGGGGAGTGATGCGATGGGGAGAGGCTGCTAAAATATCTTGTAACTTCCCTTCTGCATATTTGCTTTTGACACGCACCAGTCGCACCAACACCCGGTCGCCTGGAACTGTATCGGGGACAAAGATGACCCGATCTTGGTAACGACCGACTCCATTCCCCTCATCGGTCAAATCGGTAATTTCGACTTCAACTTGTTGTCCTTGCTGCCACATCATTATTAAGAATTAAAAATTAAGAATTGTTAACGCTTCAGGGGTGATTGTTCATGCGGATCTAGGCAGATAAGTCTCGATTTACAATTAACTGCTTCCCCAGATCCCCCTGAGTCGCTAAACTACTTAATGGTATCTTGAAAAACTTTAATAGCTCTTGAGGTTTTAGATGACAGTAGTTAGCCAAGTTATTCTCAAAGCTGATGATGAACTCCGTTATCCTAGTGTTGGTGAACTCAAAAGCATCAATGACTTTTTAAAGACGGGTGAACGGCGTGTGCGGATTGCTTCGACACTTGCCGATAATGAAAAAAAGATTGTAGACCGTGCTAGTAACCAGCTTTGGAAAAAACGTCCTGACTTTATTGCCCCCGGTGGCAATGCGTCGGGTTCACGGGAACGGTCTTTATGCCTTCGGGACTATGGTTGGTATCTGCGCTTAATTACCTATGGGATTCTTTCAGGTGACAAAGATCCCATTGAAAGCATTGGTTTGGTCGGCGTCAAAGAAATGTACAACTCTTTAGGCGTTCCTATGCCCGGAATGGTGGAAGCCGTTCGTTGTCTCAAAGAAGCGTCTCTGGCGTTACTCGATGACGAAGAGGCTACAGAAGCAGCCCCCTACTTTGACTTTATCATTCAAGCCATGTCTTAATTCTGAGCATGGGTTCCAGGTGTCTGTGAAGACGTACCCGGCGTGCGTCTCCACAGATGTTTTGTAGCTCCGTGAAATCCTCTTAAATCCGTGATCCCTGTTCCCTCAAGAATTTGGAAAAGAACGGCGATAATTGTGTAAGGCTTGAATTAACCGCCCTCCTCGTTTGAGAGCAATATCGGCTAATTCTACAATCCATTGATTGGGTATGGCTTGAGGCTGAACCGTTACAATATAGTTAAGAGCTTCTTCTTCTTTTCCCATCCCTAAACGATAGGCATAAAGCACGAAGGCGATCGCCGTTGAACGACTAATACCCGCTTGACAATGAATTAATAAATCCCCTTGTTTAGCATGAACAGATTTCATGAAATGCAGAGCTTCTAAAATATGTTTAAGACTGGGTAAAATATATTCAGGATCATGATAAGGCGTATCAATATCATCAAATTCTAATCGTAACCGTGTTTGAACTCGATTAAACCCTTCAGGAAGTTCACTACCGGGACTACCAATCGAAATTAAATAGCGAATATTTGCCCCTTGAAATTGTTCTAAAATATAGTTACTGGCTTGTACCTTAGAAGCAATCCAAAGCTTGGGTAAATTAGAATAAGGTGAAACAATATCAGGATTTAATAAGGTTTTTAAGAACGTAGTTGATTGAGAAGAATCTAATTTTTCTAAAGCAGTTTCCGCCCATGATCGAACATACATATCGGTATCATTCAAGGCAGTTTTTAGTCCATTAATTGCCGAAGGCGTATTCATAGATTGAATGGTTTCCACAACTTTTGCCCGAACAAAAGGATCAGGATCATGAATTCTTTTCAGCAGTTTATTAACAACAGATTCATCGCCAATTCGACCTAATACTTCAACAACACGGGTTCTGACATCGGCATTATTATGATTGAGGGCTTGTAAGAGTACCTTAATAGCAAAAGAATCGTTAATCGTTTCTAATCCATAAACGGCATTCGTATAAACATAAAATTCTTGATCATCTAGGGCATTTTTTAATCCCGTAATTGCCGAGGCTCCTCCTAAAAATCCCAAGGCAGTAGCCGCCCGACCTCGGACATAATGATCGGGATCAGAGGCTAAAATTTCTCTTAATTTTGTGATCGCTAAACGATTTTTAATTTTTCCTAATGCCGCTGCTGCTCGCCAACGAACTTGACTATCTTCATGGTTAAGGGCAAGAATTAATCCCCGAATTGCTCGATCACTAGCAATTTGTCCTAACCCCCAAATAGCCCAAAGGCGGATTTTTTGGACGGGATCTTTTAACGCTTTCAATAATGAAGGTTCGGCGGCTTGACCGATTTGAACAAGTGCCCAAGCTGACCAAGCATTTACACTTTCTTTTGGATGATGTAATCCTTTGAGCAGCCAAGGAATTAACAGAGGTGAACGGGTTTGTCCTAACAGACGAACTTTAAAAGCAAGCGGGAGATTTAATTGGACGACCAGAGAAAAGGCTTTGTTTTGAAATTCAGGTTTAACGGTTTTTGTTAACAACGTTCCTTGAATGACATTCAATTTTAAAGCCAAACTCACCACCCGCAGCATCAATTCTTCGGACTCAACTTCTGCCAACACTTTTGCGAGAAAATCAAAAGTTAATGCACCTCGCAAATAGTCTTGTTTGAGTTGTTCATCACTCAACTGATACAGCCGTGTTTTCAGGATTTCAACATCGTAGAAATTAGTCATTAAATTGGGTGAGACCAGAGAAAGCCGGGAAAAAAGGGGAGTTAGGGAGAAAGGGCAACAAGAGGACAGACTGGAGTTTTTGTTAGGGGTTAACGATTTACCGTCAACTTTAATTAGATTAATCTTGATTTTATCTCGATCTGCTGGATTCAGATAACAGTTTTGGGATCGGTTAATGGTTAAATATTAAAGGGAAGAACAGGAGAGGATCAGCACTGATTCATCCCCAAACCTGCTAACCTGTAACCTATAGCCCTTATATAGCGTAAGTCTATTATGGCGATTATTTCTTCAAAAAAGCAGTCCCCTGAACCTGAACCCTCTGATGAGTTCTCTGGGTTTGCGGCTCCAACGGCTAAAAAATCCAGAAAATCCAAGATCAGTCAGCCGACGGATGAATTGGATTATTTATTAGAAGCCGAAGCCACACCCCAAGAAGAAATTAATCGTCAACAGGATGAAAAAATCCGACCCCATCGGTTAGAAGATTATATTGGGCAAAAAGATTTAAAAGATGTTTTAGCAATTGCGATCGCAGCCGCAAAATCCCGTCAAGAACCGTTAGATCATTTATTATTATATGGCCCTCCAGGGTTGGGAAAAACTACCATGTCCCTGATTTTAGCATCGGAAATGGGGGTAACTTGTAAAATTACGACGGCTCCAGCGTTAGAAAAACCCCGTGATATTGCTGGATTATTAGTGAGTTTGAAACCGGGGGAAGTGTTATTTATTGATGAAATTCATCGTTTATCTAAAGTCGCTGAAGAAATTTTATATCCAGCGATGGAAGATTGCCGATTAGATATTACTATTGGTCAAGGGCGATCGGCAAAAACTCGCAGTATTCCTCTCAAACCGTTTACGATTGTTGGCGCCACAACACGAGTGGGTTCCTTAACTGCTCCCTTACGCGATCGCTTTGGAATTATTCAACGATTACGCTTTTATGAAATCGATGAATTAAGTTTAATTCTACAACGCAGTGCCAAATTATTAAATACTCCGATTACCTTAGAAGGATCTGTAGAAATTGCTCGACGTGCTAGGGGAACACCTCGGATTGCTAATCGTTTATTGCGTCGAGTTCGAGATTATGTTCAAGTAAAAAGTACCGGAGAAATTGATGCTGAAATTGCCAATATTGCCTTAGAAGTATTTAATGTTGATCCGATGGGATTAGATTGGACGGATCGCAATATGTTAACCGCCATGATTGAGAAATTTAAAGGGGGGCCAGTGGGATTAGAAACTATGGCGGCGATGACCGGGGAAGATACCCAAACCATTGAAGAAGTTTATGAACCTTATTTAATGCAAATTGGGTTTATTCAACGCACAAATCGGGGCCGGATTGCGACGCCTGCGGCTTGGAAACATTTAGGATTTGATCATCCTGAAAATCGTTAAATTAGCGAATTTTTAGAGATTAAAAGGAAATTATGAAGGTTTGTTTGGGTAGTCAGATCGCTGCTATCTGTCCAACTTTCGACTTGGATTTTATCAAAAATTAAAATAAGCGGGATTTTTTGTAAAGATTCCATGAAATCGATCAATAACTCCGCTCCTTCTCGGATGGATATGCAAACATAGTTAACAAATTCACCGATTGTTATACCAGGGGACAAAAATCCGTGACATCACACCTTTGTGGAATCACGGAGTTTTTTCTTTTTTAGGGGATAATACTAGCAGACTGTACGGTTGTATCAGCATGAGTGTAGAAGCATATTCAAGCCAATTCACGATATCATGTTCAGAATTCCAATAAGAGTGGGTGAATTATGTCGCCGATTATTGTACTGCTGGCTGATGAGACTCAGCAAGAAACTCTCGTAAACTTTGTCACACAACACGAGAATGTTCTCTCCCATTACTGCCTCATTGCTGTAGATAATGTCGCAGGTTTTTTCAAACAGAAAACCTGGTTAACGGTTGAAACCGTTTTACCGTTGCGACAAGGGGGGGATATTGTCATCGCCTCTAAAATAATTGCAGGAGAAGAAATTGCAGCAGTAATTTATTTATTAGAACCGATCAAAACGACCCTTTATGAACTCCCTCTCTTAACCTTATTTAGAGTTTGTAATCTTCACAATATTCCGATTGCTACTAATACCGGAACCGCCGAAGCAATTATCGTTCAACTACGGCGAACTCGTTCCGCTTATTTAATTTTTAATCCCGTTGCTGGGAATGGAAATGCCAATCAAGATTTATTATTAATTAGGCAATTATTAGAACCCTATTTTCACTTAAAAGTTTACTTAACAACGCCAGAAAATGATCCAACGGAATTAGCACAGGAAGCGGTAGAACAACAAGTTGATTTAGTGATTGCATCGGGGGGAGATGGAACGGTTTCCGCCGTAGCAGGAGCCGTGATTAATACGAATATTCCATTAGGAATTATCCCCAGAGGAACAGCTAACGCCTTTTCGGTGGCGTTGGGAATTCCGACTAATACTCAGGGTGCTTGTGAAGTGATTATTGCTGGATTAATCCGCACGATTGATGTGGCTTATTGCAATGGTTTACCGATGATTTTATTAGCCGGAATTGGGTTTGAAGCGGAAACCGTAAGTAAAGCTGATCGAGACTCTAAAAAACGCTGGGGGCCGTTAGCTTATATTATGGCAGGATGGCAACAATTAAATGAACAAACCGACTTTGAAACTGAAGTTGAAATTAATGGCGAAATCAGTCAATTTGAAGCCGCTGCGATTACTATTGCCAATGTGGCGCCTGCAACTTCAGTTTTAGCACAAGGATTAGGACAGGTTGTGCCTGATGATGGGTTATTAGAAGTCTTAATGTATACGTCTCCAGTGGATAAAATGCAAGCTCTGGCGGGAATGGTGCGTTTATTAGGTGCGGGTTTACTGAAAACAGAAATTCAACGGGATAATATGATTGGGTTTCGGACTCAAAGTATTAAAATTACAACAAATCCCCCTCAAAAAGTGGTTTTAGATGGTGAAATTATTGGAACAACACCGATAGAAGTTAAATGTGTTCCCAAAGGATTAAAAATTATTACTCCCGCTTTCTTCTCCTTACCTCCGGTTGAAGAAATAGCAACTTTGAATGGGGTGGAAGTTGAAGAAATTCAAAACTGCTTAATTGAAAACAGTGAATCAACGTAAACTTGAGAATAATTCGCTTAATTTAAGTCTAGGATTATTCATCTTCATCAAATACAACAGGCCAAAGTTCTGAGACGACTAATTCCCATCCGGGTAGGAGATCGGTCAGGGTTAAAATATCACCATTTCCTAATACAATTACAGGCTGATCAGGGTGGTAAACTTCCAGTTGACAGGTATCGGGATCAATTAAAATTGCAACTTTAACACCTTGTTGAATATAAACTTGAATTTTATCTCGGATTTTTTTGAGCCGATCGCTTTGAGATTTAACTTCAACTACTAAGTCAGGAACGAGAGTGGCAAAATAGCGAACACTACGGGGAAGGCGATCGCGCAACACAAAAGACACATCCGGTGCTTTTAAGTCGCTATTGGGCAAAATAAACCCCCCTGCGGAGTCAAAAACACGACCCAGGCGACGGGGTTTGACCCAATTGCGAAGTTGGCTGGCAAATTCTAGGGAAACTTCACTGGCGACAATATCTGATGGGCCCATAATGGTAATGTTACCTTGTTCGATTTCAATTTGATAGTCCAAGCCAGCTTCACTCAGGACTGACTCGATGCGTTCTAGGTCTTTGACGGTCATTTGAGGCATGGTGCAGAAGTCCAAATGGATTGTTACAACTGATCTGATGGTAAGTGAGATCGCTCTTTTGTGGTGTTGCAGGACAATTTGTTAGAGGCGGTTGAAAATTGGGTTGAGGAATATTAAATGGGTGTCGGGTGTCGGGTGTCGATGGGTTCAAAGCCATTATTATTGTGGCTCTTCAGAAGAATTCTTGCTTAATGAGTACCCAAGAGCCTTAATTTTTAACCTTTTCCACATAACCCCATAAACTATAATCCCGACTTAACCAACCGTGAAAAAATGCCATTTGACTCGGATTTTCTTGAACCCGTTTATAACGATATAAAATCCGTTCATTAATGATTTGTAACGCTGTGTATTGGTTATTTCCGCGTTCTAAGGCTTCAAGGGTTTGCTGATCAAAGGTTCCTGTTTGTGGTAGTCCTAATGCTTGTTGTAAAAAGGTAATGGAGTTATTAATTCCAAAGTTTACCGCAGTATCAAACATCACAATTGCTAAAGCCGGGTGCATTTTTGCCGATTCACTTCCCTGCCAATAACTATTATAAATTTCCACTAATTCTGTTTCAGACATTTGGCTGACATCTAAGCCGGGTAATCCTCTTACAGAGCGATAGGCATTATATTCAGCTTGGGTAATTCCTCGATAGGTTCTCCCCCCCACATCGGAGGGATGATCGCTTAATCCTCCTTCAAAATAAAGGGTAAATCCCAAAGCTGCATTAAATAATTTAGTTTCATAATCACTTCTAATTTTATTTCTTGCCCAACTTTGGCTACCAATCGCCACCGAAAATGCTAAGGTGAGTAACACCATTCCGGCGATCGCTTGGGGTTTGAGTTTGGCTTTGAGTTGTTCAGGAAGCATTTGCTGCCAATTCATCAGTTTAGAGGGGATCAAAGTTACCATAACGCTATTTAGGGCAGTCGTGACCGACAAGTCAAAGTCTAGGATAGCAGATTTGGGGAATGGGTAATGGGTAATGGGGAATGGGGAATGGGTAATGGGGAATGGGTAATGGGGAATGGGTAATGGGGAATGGGTAATGGGGAATGGGTAATGGGTAATGGGTGATATTCAGCGAGCGAGGGTGCTCGCACTGCTTCCCCTGCTCCCCCTTTCCTCTGATGCCTTTAGCAGTTAAAATCAAAGGTGATACCTTCATCGAATTTTCCTAATGTCCGTGAATCCGAATCAATCCTCTGATCCTGCTACTGCAATCGGGCCTGATAGTCCCCAAAGGTGGACAGAAGTGGCGGAAAGTTATTATGCTCAGAAATTGTATACTGAGGCGATCGCAGCCTGTCAACAAGCGATTGCGATGGAACCAAACTGGGCATTAGCTTATGTGACGATGGGGAATGTTTACCAAGCACAGGGTCAAATTGAATCGGCAATTCGTTCTTATCAACAAGCATTACAAATTAACCCAAATTTAGCCCAAGCTCATGCTAATTTGGGGAGTATGTTTTACCGACAAGGACAACTAGAATCGGCGATTGAAAGTTATCGTCAGGCGGTCAATTTACAACCGGATTTAGCGGCAGTTCATTGGAACTTAGCGCAAGTTTTAAAACACTTAGGACAGAATGCAGAAGCTCAAGCTTCAGAACAACAAGCCTTAGCCTTAAATCCTCAATTGGGTGGGGCTGAAGTTCTGTTTAATCAAGGGAATCAATTAGCACTCCAGGGTAAAGTTGAAGAGGCGATCGCCTCTTGGCAAAAAGCGATTGAATTGAAGCCAGATTTTGCAGAAGTCTATGGTCAAATGGGGATGGTATTGCGACATCAGGGCAAATATAAAGAGGCAATTCCCTTATTAGAAAAAGCCATTGAACTCAAGCCGAATTTGCCTTTAGCTCATCAACATTTATGTGGAATTTACCGCGATAGTAGTAACTTAGCAGCCGCGCGTAAATCGGTGGATCGGTATGTAGAATGTTGTGGCGAAATTGACCCGATTATGGCAGCTATTTATAGCATTAGTATCTACCAAGTATCGGGGTTAAATCATATTGCTAAAGATCGATTTTTAAAATTAGAATCTCAACTGCATTCTAAATTAAATCGAGCCACATTAGTAGAAATTAAATCCCTCTACTCTAATTTACTGTTTAGTATGCCCTATTTAAGAGATGATCTGAGTCAAAATACGAAGCTCCATCATCGGATTACTAAACAGTATATTGAGACAACTCTTAAACCTAAATATCAACAGGTTTCTGCTTCTATTCCTGCTACATTTCCCCATTCTCCCTTAAGAATTGCGATTTTATCCAGCCACTTTAATCGTCATTCTGTCGGGTGGTGCAGTTTGGATGTTTTACGCGAGTTATCGAATTTACCTATTAATCTCTATCTCTACTGTACGGATCGCCTACAAGCGGACGATCGCACCCCATTATTTGAAGCGATCGCTCATAAATTTTTTATTCCCAAACACTATCCCAATGGCTTACCAACACCGGAAGAAATTATTCAAGAAATTACTAACGATGGAATTGATATTGTTTTGGATTTAGATGCTTTAAGTTTACCCATTCATGGGGATATTTTTTATCAAAAACCTGCCCCGATTTGTATCTCTTGGTTGGGATTTGATGCGCTACAAATTTCTGATCAAACTTATTTTTTAGGGGATGAATACACTCACCCCAAAGGGACAGAAAAATATTATACTGAACAGTTATTGCGAATGCCAAATTCGTTTATGGCGGTTTCGGGATTTAATCGTGTTGAGGTTGATCCCATTCAAGCGCGAAAATCTTATCGGATTAGTTCTGATCAAATCGTGTATTTATCGGTAGCATCGGGTCGAAAATTTAATGCGGATTTAGCCAAAGCTCAAATCGAAATTCTCAAGCAAGTTCCCGATAGTCTTTTAATTTATAAAGGTTTGGGGGATCAGGATGTTGTGATTTCCACCTATCGTCAAGCTTGTGATGCTTTAGGAGTGGGGAAACATCGGATTAAATTCTTATCTCGTTTTCCCAGGGAGGAAGAACACCGTTTAATTTATGCGATCGCCGATATTCTATTAGATTCCTATCCCTATAATGGTGGAACTCATACCTTAGAAGCGTTATGGTTTAATGTTCCCGTGGTGACTCGAAAAGGCGAACAATTTTTATCGCGGATGGGCTATTCTTTCCTACAAGGATTATCGATTCAAGAAGGAATTGCTGAGTCTTGGAACGATTATATTAACTGGGGGGTGCGTTTGGGTCAGGATGAAATCTTGAGAAAATCGGTTCAAGAAAAATTAATTCAATCCAAACAATCTGAACCTTTACCTCCTCTTTGGAATCCCAAACAATTTGCTCAGAATTTATATGATATTTTACAACAATTAACCGTTAAAAACTTGTAGGGTGCGTAAGCTTCGCGCACGCACCAAATTTTATTTTTAAACAAAAATTTAGGTGCGTGTGGCGGATTGATCATTCTATTTTCTAATATCTCAATTCCGCCTAACGCACCCTACAATTCAGGGATGTTTTCGTGGGCAATTATTTCTCAAGCAATTGCCATACTTAAGATTTTTAATTGTTCACGAGATTCTTGTTTTACTAACCCATCAATTGCCGCATTTTGTAATCGAATAAACGCTTCAAAATCATCTTGGCTATACTTAGTTGTTTGTAACAGTTCTCTGAGTTCTGCTTCAACATTTCGGGTTAAATAACCCTGTTCTAAAGTTTGGTTAACCAGTTTATGGATTGCACCCATATTCAATCATTCTCCTAAATCTTAAAACACTTAATACAGGCAGATTACTAAGGGTAGGGTATAGAACAAGGGCGAAAGGGAAATACGAGGAACTCAAAAAACTTATCTGTTTTTCTCAGATCATTGCAGTTTTTCCCTTGACCTTCAAGCGTTAAAAACCTCTATTTTTAGGGTTATAAATTAGAGGAACAGTAGCAAAAGAAGATGTTACATAACTACAAGCCAACAATTTTCTGTATCAAAACAGACATTTTATGAACTGGAAGCTTGGTTAGTAGAGGATTCTTTTAGTTTATCTTAATTTTTCTTAAAGTGGAGTGCCACATTGCCGAACGCATCATCATCTCTCGACGACTCAACGGGTTGTGTTTTTCTGGACGTGATCGCTGAGGAGGGGAGATTCAATCACTGACTGTGGTTCAGGATAACTAATACTTCTACCACAACCTAACGGGTTAACCAGCAGTGCCAAGGGAAAAGATTTTGTTTGGATACTTGTGAATTAGTATAAACTTTGACTGGCAATTTTAGGGAATACCGTTACTAAAATTTACCTTTTAGTTACGATTAAGGACGCTTCCAAACTTTCACTTGTCCATCCCATCCCCCACTGACTAAGGTTTTACCATCGGGAGTAATACTAACAGCATTGACATAACCAGAGTGACCTTTTAAATTTCCTTTTAATTGACCTGTTGCTAAATCCCAAAGTTTCACGGTTTTATCCCAACTTCCACTAATTAAGGTTTTACTATCGCTGGTAATTATAATTGACCAAACCCCATCAGTATGACCACTTAAACGACGGATGGGTTGACCTGTTTGTAACTTCCATAAGGCAATGGTTCCATCGGCACTCCCACTGGCTAAAATATCGCCATCGGGACTAATAGCAAGGGATAAAACGGATAATTCATGACCTTTTAAAGTGCGAATTAATTCCCCCGTTTCGATATTCCATAGTTTAATGCTACTATCCTTACTTCCACTCACTAAAATTTTACCATCGGGACTAAAGGCGATCGCATCGACTAACTGTTCATGTCCGATAAAAGTTTTTAAGAGTTGACCCGTTTGCATATCCCAAAGCTTAATAGTTTTATCCCAACTTCCACTGGCAATCATTTTACCATCGGGACTTAAGGCAACAGCTAGAACAGGATTATTATGGGCTGGAATTGTTTTAATTAAAGGTAAAGTAGCAGATTCTAATCCGATGGCTAAATCCCAAATTTTAATCAATCCATCTTCACCTCCAGTGACTAAATATTTACTATCTCGGCTGAGAGTAATACTATGAATAGAACCTTGATGGGCGGGTAAAGTTCGAGTCAGTCCACTGGTAGTAATATTCCAAATCGAAAGGGTTCCGTTACTATTCCCAATAATAATATAAGGATAGGATAAAGCTAAGGCTAAAATTTCACCTGATTCTTCTGTTAAAGTGGTGGCTAAAGTAAAAGAATTATTTACCACAGCTATTGTATTGGGAGAGTTTGAGGGTGAAGGAGAAGAATTTAGGTCGGGATTATTTGTAACAGGTGCAGAATTATTTGGTGGAGTTGGAATTGAAGATAATCTGGCGGTTTTTCGCCAATCTGAAAAATAATTAATCGGAATTCCGGCGGAAACAATTTTGTCAGGATTCGTACCTAACTGAACAATTCCATTAACTCCAATCACCTTTCCTTCTGCATCTAAAATGGGGCCACCACTCATTCCACTTCTGACTAAATTCGTGTAAACTAAACTATATCCTAAACGGGGTTGTTGACGTTCGCTGAGGGTGCCATTGGTACTTAAAAAAAGTCGCTGTCCTAGAGAACTCCCTGAACGGGGCCATCCAGCAACATACACAGAACTACCCGGAACAACTTGATTGGCATCCGCCGGAATTGCCACTCGATATCGTTGGGAACTACTAAAGGGAATTAGGGCTAAATCGAGGTTAGGAAGTTGTTGAATTAAACTATAATAAACAAAGTGGCGTTTACCATCGGAGGTGACAATTTCATAGTCTCCCACCCGATCAACAACGTGCCAATTGGTTAAAACATAATAGGTATTTCCTTGTTTTTCAACAATGAATCCTGATCCTCCTTTCGGCCCATCAATTCTAACGGTAATTTCCCCAGCAATTGTATTAATTTCTGCGGGAGATAGGGCAATTTCTTGGGTAATAGGAATTACAGAAGGAAGGGATTGAAGCAGGAAGGGAACCGGAATACTGAACAAGGGAATACTGAGGGCAATTGCACCCCGATTTTGATGAAAAATCTTAACAATTTTTGTGATTAAATTCATATTGAACTAAAGCGATTAAACGATAAAAGTTGTTCCGATGCCAATTTTACTATCCAGCCAAATATCCCCTCCGTGAGCCTCCACGCAATGTTTAACAATGGCTAATCCTAAACCTGTACCCGGAATCGAACCTACATTTTTAGCGCGATGGAAAGGTTCAAAGAGTTGAGAAAATGAATCCGCAGGAATACCAATACCTTGATCTTGAATTTCAATACAGAGGAGTTTTTATTTTAACTGGAGTGGCGATCTCTGTGATTAATTCTTAATTAAAATTAGAAATATAGGGCGGTGCGTGTGTGTTAATGACGCACCCTACCCTTGTAAATTATCTTCTATTATTACATTTGACTCGTTGGCTTTCTATTGTGTAATCTCGTGGAATTGTACTTAAATCCATTCCCGGTTGAAAAATTGTTTTTGCATCCCATAATTTAGCTCCGGTTAAGTTAACTCCATCTAAATTGGTTTGAGCATCAATAATTACCCCACTTAAGTCTGTTTTACTTAAATCTGCTCCACTTAAATTAGCTCCGCTTAAGTTAGCATCAACAAAATTAGCAAAGGAAAAATTAGTATTCTTTAAGTTGGTATTAGAAAGGTTAGCACAGGTAAAAAATGCGCCTCGGAAATTAGCACCACTGAGGTTAGCATTACTCAGATTTGCTTGTCGTAATTGAGCATTAACTCGGCTTTGCTTGCTTAAATCTGCCCCTTGTAAATTACATCCTTGACAAGAACGAGCTTGACCGCTTAAGAAAACAGCCGGATCAGTTGTATTAGATTGAGCAACTGTTGGGGCTACAAAAACAGCAGGCGTAAATAGAGCTAAAATTGCTAATTGTTTATATTTCATAGATTATTGTCCTTGAATTTTATAATTTAGTTGTTAACACATAAACAAAATAATGTCAATTCCTAAGTTAAAACGAACTAATTCATTTTTCGATCAATTGCTGTGTCGGTTAATGGGATTCATCCATAATAACTGATAACTGATTATTGATTAAGGGGTATAAATCACACTAAAATAAATCCCATCATCTTGAATATTATTGCCCCGATCATCGATACCAATCAGGGGAAGGCCATAGTCCACACGGAGATTTAACCCCGAAACGGGTTGCCAAATTACGCCTAATCCTGCACCTGCTAAAAAGGTTTGGCCAATAATCCGATTAGGGTTGCGATCATGATTCCAAACCCCACCAAAATCAATAAATGGAGCCAGTTGAAATACAGGTTCAGATTCTTGATTTCGATCTAGGGTAATCCGATCTTCTAGGGAAATCCGAAAACCATTATCCCCAGCACGAACGTTTTGACGATATCCTCTCAGGGATAACGCACCACCTATAACAAATTGTTGAGCCGGAAATAACGGATCAGCCGATAATTGAATATCGCCTTGTGCAATTAGCAGATTATCTTCTCCTAGCCGTTGTACCCGTTGAACTTGACCTAACCAACTGAAAAAAGCCGCGTTGGGTGTACCGACATCCGTAGCGCCCAGGATATCTAAACCGAGGTTAAATTGCGATCGCAAGGCCCAAGCGCCTTCTGTATCCCGAATCACATAATCCTGTCCAAATTTTAAAACACTGGTGCGAGTATACCCTTTACTATCTGGCCCGGAGGCAAAGGGTTCTCCGTTATTATCTAAAAACGTTTGACTGTCTTGAAAAGCAAAACCAAAGGACAAAGCTAATTCAGCGATGGGGTTCCGAACAATGGGTTGACGATAGCTAATTTCATAGCGTTGAGATTTCCCTTCAATATTCAACGCATCAAACGGATCTTGAGTAATCCGATTTCGGTAAGGTTGAAGTCGCAGTTGTATGGTTCCGTTCATGGGGTTAATCGGAATACTATACAAAGCATCGATAATATCCGACTCCCCATTGGCAATTAAGCGAGTGGTATTGTAGGACAGTCCCAGAAAATCTCCTCGACCCGTAAGGTTGAGATGACGCACACTAATCCCCATGCGTTCTGAACCAATACTGGGGGGCGAATAGTTATCAATATTGAGACTCACCCCAAAAGGAGGTGCTTCCACAACTCGAACAATCAGAATACTCTGGCCTTCTTGGGTTCCAGCCCTTAAACTGGCTTCTACACTTTCAAATAACGGGTTAATTCTTAATAGTCGCAATTGATCTTCTAAGGCGGCGGTACTGAGGGGTTTTTCAGCGCCTAAACGAATGCGACTGGTGATATAGGACGGATGGAGGCGTTTTATGCCTTCAACTTCGATATTTTCTAAGGTTCCTTCTATGACATGAATCTCTACAATGCCATTATTAATGGTTTGTTCAGGAACAATCGCCCTAGAGGTAATGTAACCCCGTTCTAAATAAATGGCTGTAATTTTATCAGCTAGTTCTCGCAGTTGGGTCAAGGTGACGGAACTATTTTCCAGAGGCGTCACTAAGGTTTTAATTTCCTCTGACGTCAGAATAGTGCTACCTGTAACGTTAATGGTTTGAACGGGAATGGGGGTTTCATCCGATGGCGGGGTAGGCTTTGGAGTAGGAGTAGGAGTCGGTTGTAACTCTGGATTTGGGGAGGGTTCAGGTTTTTGGGGGATGGGAGGTCGAGGTAAAAAACGATCTCTGTTAGGATCGGGTTGGGGAACTTGCGGAGGAATATTAATCGATTCGGCTTGGGCTAAATTAAGACAATTTTGGAGATCACAAGACTCCCCAGAAGCAGGAGGGGTTTCCTCAGAAAATGAGGTTAACGTTGAAGATTCTTGAGAAAGGCTTTGACGAGGAAATAAAGATAAAACCAGTAATAGGGTACTGGTCACAATCACTCCACACTGACGAAATCTTGTCAGATTTTCACTCCTACCCATAGAATGCCTACTTTTTTATCAGTTATCAGTAAACAGTTATCAGTTATCAGTAAATAGTAATCGGTAAACCGTAAAAAGTAAACCGTAAAAAGTAAATAGTTATCATTGAAAGCCAGAAAATCAAGACTTCCGTTCAGTAAAAATGACTGTAAACAGCCTCTTGAGGTGATAACTGATCACTGATAACTGATCACTGATAACTGATCACTGATAACTGATCACTGATTACTGATTGGTTTGAATTTTCAGAATAGGAGCATCGAGAATAGCTTGGACTTTATCTTTATCATTTTGATCGATTTTTTTACCCGGATCAAACCCAATAGATTTTAAGAGTTCGTCCCACTGATTTTTGATAGTAGAATCTCTGGATTTTTCTAATCGTAAAGCCGCTAAAGTTGCCATTGTTTCATACCAAAGTCCCTCTTGGGCGTATACTTTTAGTTGTTCTAATGGGTCTTGAGTTTGTTCTAATTGACGTTTTTGATCTGCACTTAAAGCAATGGGATTAATCCATCCACTGACGAGAATATCATTAGAAGCATCACCGTTATTGCATTTAATCGTTAGATACCAGCGATAATTTTTATTGGCTTCTAAAGTAATAAATTTAGAGTTAGGAGACCATTGAATTCCCACAATTCCAGGGCGATCAATACTCAGAGGAAATGTGGTTTTGTAGAGGGTTTTATCGGTTTCATCTGTAATTTCAAATTCCAATATCTTTTGATCGAGTGTCCCTGGAATATAAAGAAAAAATGCGGGTTGACCTGATGCTGTGCGCCCCATTGTAGACTCTGGAATTAACGCGGTAACTGGACTGGGACAATCTCCGCCCCGAGTTCCACCTCCTTCCCGACGCCCGGGTATACCATTTTTGGGTGGGGTAAAGGCATTCCAGTTCGTGAAAGGGGAATTACCCGTTGGAGAGGGTTGTTCAGGTTGCTGAACCCTATCCCCAGACCCAGGAGTGACCGCTTCTTGTCCATCTCCCCCATTGGGAGGTAAAGACGCTGAATGGGCGGCGGTTACAATCAAACTATTAGTAACAACGATTTGCAACAATAACGTTAGTCCAAGGGTTGCACGGTGGAGGAAAAACATTGGCCTAGCCATAATCAATGACGCTTACCGATCAGCAGAGTAGCATTTATTGACACCGCTATTGTATCCAATGTTCCTGCGAAATTTGTCAAAATCTGTGCTTAATCTTAAATGTTTGAGGCGAAATCAGATTTTAGCAAAATTTCGGCTTTGTCCCCTATCCTAAATCTCAAGTTTGACTCATTCACTGACTGAATATCCTGATTTCATCCCAATAAGAATTTCTATGAATCTTAACTCACCGACTTTGGGAAAAAATACCGAGTTTAAACCCCGAACAATTCGACCGATGGGAGTTTCTGCTTTACACGGCTTAACTCGGGTAGGAGACTCCCTGTTTGCTATTGATACCTTACGCGGATTTTTACTTCAAATTGACCCGAAAACGGATAATGCAACGGTTGTTAATCCTGATTTAACTTTAGCGTTTAGAGATGTTACAGGTTTAGCCCTTTGGGGGGATACTCTCTGGTTTACTCGCGGGAGTGAAGTTTATTGTTGTCCTCATGTAGTTCAAGGCAATTCTATTGTTAATCTTGAGCCTCAATTGTTTATTCAATTACCATATCATGCCACAGGAATTGCGGTTTGGGAATCCACGCTTTATTTCACTTGCGATCGCATCGGATCTATCCTAGTTTATAGTCAAAATACAAAACAGGAAATTACCCGGTTTTCTGCTCCCGGAATTGGGGTAGAAAACCTGACGATTAGAAATGAAGAATTATGGGTTTGCGATCGAGAAGAACAAACGGTTTATTGTTTAGAAAGAGGAACAGGAGAAACAAGATTTAGTGTTTTAACACCGTTTGAATCTCCCAGTGGGTTAGCGTTTTATACCGACCCGGAAACGGAGGAAGAAGTTCTCTATGTGGCCTATGCTGGAGATGAACTGTATATCCGAGATAATCCGAGTTCATACAATCAATTTGAATTAGCAAGACGCGATCGCACGTTTATCCATCCCCTCTATTTTCATTATAATCAACAGCAACACTACGCCACATCCAATGGCTATTTGATCGAGATGTCCTATGTGGAGGAGTTGGAACCTTTAGAGGAGGTTCACATCGAAAATTTAGAATGGCGAATTGCTTTACCTTCTAATACCAAACGCCAAAAAGTTTTGCAGGTTTCTTATATTGGGATTCCTTTTACAGAAGAAATTGAAGAGGGGGAAAAAGTAGCGGTTTTTAGATTTAATCCTTTGACTTCGACGGAACGTTTAATTTTTGGTTGGAAAGCGTTGTTAGAAGTTAGAAGTATTAAATATCAAATTGATCCCCGTCAGGTGGAAAATTTACCGCAAATGTCGCCAAAATTTCTCCAAAAATATTTAGTGGATGATGATAGTTTAGCAATGAATACTACGATTGTTCGGGAAGCAGCACAAGCCGCTATTCGCAATGAAACAAATTTTCTCCGACAACTTTTAAGTATTCGCAATTATGTTTATGATCAGTTATCCTATAGTCTAACCTCTAAGATTGAAAATCCTGATGTGGTTTTGCAGCGAGGGATTGGTTCCTGTGGGGAATATGTCGGGGTTTTATTAGCATTAGCACGATTAAATGGGATTGCTTGTCGTACTATTGGACGTTATAAATGTCCGCAATTTGCTGACCGTCGAGGGGTGCCTTTAGAACCAGAATATAATCACGTTTGGTTAGAATTTTATATCCCTGGTTTCGGTTGGGTTCCGATGGAATCTAACCCCGATGATATTCAAGAAGGAGGGCCCTATCCCCTGCGATTTTTTATGGGATTAGCTTGGTATCATATTGAAATTGGCAAAGGAATTCGTTTTCAACGATTAACAAATCAAGGCGTTGATGTTGACCGCGAAAAAGTCTCTCTGGGAACCTTAGCGATTAATCATGTTCGGTTTACTATTTTAGATGAGTTACCTGCGGTTTAAACTGTAGAAACTCGGTTTCTGGCTTTTAGGGTGGGTGACCATCAATAAATTGATGTCATCTATCCTACATTTTCAATTAAAATAGATAAAAACAGTTTTTTGAATTGACCTATGGAAGTTTTACAAGAGTTGACAATTGTTGATATTTTGGTACTGGTTGCTTTCTCTCTGCTGCTAATTTTTACGGGGGGTGTAATGTATTTAACCGCCGCAGAATGGCGCGATCGCAGACGCAGAGAAGACGAAAAACGTCTACGTTAAGTCAGTTATCAGTTATCAGTTATCAGTTATCAGTTTTAATGAAATAAATGAATATTAAAATACAAGATGGCTAAATAGCAAATCAGCCAAATAACTAAACTCCATTTAATCGTAGGATCTTGCATTAAAATGCGACTGGGTTCTTCTCCATCTGCTAAAACTGTGACTAACCATTTATAGTGCATTACTGCATAATAAACAATCGGAACCGTAATCACTAAAGAGGGATTTTTACCCGATGTAATCGTAAATAAAGCATAGCACATAATCGTCATTGTTGCCGTACTATTGAGTAGAGAATCCAGATAGGGTAAGGTATATTGAGAAAGAACCGGACGTTGTTGGTTTTTTCTTCCCCGTTGATAAAATAAGTGTAAATAGGATCGCTGTAAATTCGGTTGTTTTGAACCTTCTGTTGTTGAGATTTCATCCTGAAACTCTTCGTGATGATTTTGAAGATGTAAGAGCGATAATAGTTCTGAACGTCGTTTAGAAAACCCTAAAAATAGAGTGAGAAAAAATGTACATAAAACAATCCAAGCTGTCGGCATATCTCCTAACGCATAAATTCCTGCTAACAGCCTTAAAACAAAGCCAAAGGCA
This sequence comes from uncultured Oscillatoriales cyanobacterium, assembly GCA_903893625.1. Lineage (GTDB taxonomy): Bacteria > Cyanobacteriota > Cyanobacteriia > Cyanobacteriales > Microcoleaceae > Planktothrix. The sequence goes on along the minus strand of CAITND010000101.1, from coordinate 13,900 downwards.
ATACAACTAACATCAAATAAGGGTAAATTTTTGAGTTTGAGAGAATAAGTAATATTATTAATGGCGTAGAGTAAAACACAAATAAATGTGGCTATTCCTAAGCTATAAGCACCCAAAAATGAAACCGTTGCTAAACAGAATGCGATCGCTAATCCCATTTTAATTGAAACTTGACCACTGGCAATGGGACGATATTTTTTTTTCGGATGCAGGCGATCGCATTCTCGATCTTGAATATCATTAAAAATATAAATTGCCGATGCCATTAATGAGAAAAAAATTACCGTTAATATTGATAACAGAATTGCCTGGGGTTGTAAAAGTCTCCCCCCAAATAAAAGTCCCGCCAAACAGAATAGATTTTTTGTCCATTGGTGAGGACGGATCAGTTTAATTACGGGGGGCAAATTTGAGGATTTAATCGCTACAAATACGGGATTAGTTGAATGATCACTGGTTTCTAATATAGATTTAGAATCACCCAAATAATGGTCTTGATCTGGTTTCTTCATGAAGATTATAACTCCTGATAAAAATTGCTTGCCATAGATTTAAAAAAATGTTAGTATTTTAACGAGACATAATAATAATCCCCGCTACAATTAAACTTAATCCTATGATTTGATTAAACCCAAAACGCTCTCCTAAAAATAGGCTTCCCATCAATGCAACTAAGCTAAAACCAATGGCTGCAAAGATCGGATAAGCCGTTGAAACAGGTAAATGATCTAGAGCTTTCGCAAAGACAATGAGGTTAATGCCATAGACTAGGATTGCTGCAATAAACCAAGGAGATAATAACAGGGTTAATAAACTGGGATCGGGGGCTTCTAATCGAGATTTTTTGAGTAATAAATTGCCGATTCCGGTGTTAATGGCGGCGATTAAAACTAAACTCCATGAAATCCAGTTAACTGAGTTGATATTGTTCACGGTTTGTTATTAAAAAATCGATTAAATAGACTTAAATGGTATGCGCTACCCTTACGCACTGAGTTTAGGAGAGTTGTTTTAAGACCCAGAGTAATTTTTCCTTGACGGGGCGGCGATGGGCTGAACCCGCTTTTTCCGCTTGCAGTTGATTATAGTTCTTTTTGAACCAATCATAACTTTCTCGGAACATTTCATCATTAGAATATTTAGGTTTCCAGCCTAATTTTAGCAGAGGATCTACATCAAAATAAAATTCTTTGTGATAGGTTAAATAATGCCAAGGGGCTAGGGGACTTAACCCCATCCAGTCTAACAGTTGTAAGGTTCCAATCGTTAATCCTGTGGGTAAACTTTTAACCTGAGAATCTGTTCCCGCATATTCGATTAAATGTTCTAATCCTTCTCGTAAAGTGCCAAATCTATTTGTTCCGACATTATAGATACCAGGTTGACCTAAATCGAGGGCTAAAAGATAGGCATCCATCAAATCATGAGCATGAACAAACTGAAATTGAACGTCACCACTACCAATCACATAAACGTTTTTTCCCTCTTGAATCCATTCAAATAATATCTGAAAAATCCCTAATCTTCCTTCTCCTAGAATAGTTCGTGGACGAATTACAATTAATGGTAAACCAGCTTGATCACAGATGTCTCTAACTGCTAATTCTCCGGCTAATTTTGCCCGTCCATAAATTTCAACGGCTTTGGTGGGGGTATCGTTAGTAATCGGACATTCAGCATCCCCAAATAAGGCGCTAGAACTCATGTGAATAAAGCTTTTGACTCCGGCTTTTACTGCTTCTTCGGCTGCGATTTTACTGCCTTCTACGTTGATTTCCCAGAATTTATTCCCGGATTTTGTTAAGGGAACTAAAGCTACATTATGATGGACAATATCAATTCCTTTCATGGCTTTTGCGACACTATTGCGATCGCAAATATCACAATTAATAAATTCAATCTCTGGGGGACGGGTAGGATCTTCCCAAATATCTAAAATTCTAACTTCTTCCCCTCGTTCATATAATCGACGGGCAATTAAATTGCCTAAAAAACCTGATCCACCTGTAATTAAATGTTTCATAAATTTTTATTGATCCTCGAAACCACTTGTTTCCTTGTATCATAAACGAAAGTTACCCATTCGTAAAGATTAAACTCGACTATTAGTGTGGAACAGGTAAAAGCTGACCTTGAGAATAATAGAAGATTTGATCAATAGGAATTGTGTTCCTTATTTTAATTTGATAAGATTTGTTGGTTTTATAGTCATAATTATAAATGGTAAAATTTTTATTTTTAAAAGATTGTTCTAAAGGCACATGAAGACTCATAAAATAGATTCCTGGATCTAACAACTTAACTTGATAATTATAGGGTTCAAGTTCAGTAACTTTAATTTGATTTTGAGGACTAAGCAGATTTTGAAATGATGCAACATTCAATTTTTTTATGGTATCTTTATGAGCAGAGAATAGCTGAATTGCTGGATAAATACCGTTTCTATAAATGTAAGCTTGTTTTAAATTATCGGGAAGATTAATAATAAAAATTCTATCGTTGTTTCCAATCTGATTATCAATACTTTCAATGAAATCATGAGAAATTTGACCTGCCATTTGCCAGTTTTTATTAGTAAGATATAGATCTTTCATAAAAAATATTGAAAAAATCACAGCTAAAACAATCAAAATATTTTTCTTTTTAATCATAAAACTGATGATAAACACCAGTAGAATTACTAAGAAAATAGAAGGTAAATAAAGAAGTCTTTCACCTTGTGTATCCCAAACTGAAACTCTAATGTTAATCACTGGAAAAAGTGAAAGTAAAAAGGCATAGATTAGAAATAATAATAACTTGGCTTGGTCTCGGTAGATCCCTCCCAACCGAAAATATTGGGTCACAAAAATCATAACTAAACTGATGAATATCAGAAAAAACCATTGCCATTCTAGCTCACCAAATTGAGATAAGGGTGGAATAATAATTCTGAGACTACTAGCAAGTCCTCTGAGTATAATAGGGAAAGAAAAATTGAGATGAGTTTGAGATCCATATCCACCTAATAACTGCTTTAATCCTAAATATCTCATTCCTAAATAAATAGGAAAAATAGAAGCCATTAGTATTGGTAAATAAATCACCTTATAAAGCTGATTAAGGGGTTGTTTGTCTTGGAAAAATCTATAAATTTCATAGCCTAAAATTAAGCCGGGATAGATAATTACTGATTCTTTGGACAATAAAGCGAATGCAAATAAGACATAAGAACTGAATATCCAGAACTTATTAGAGTTATTTTTGTAATATAAATAACTACTGAAAGCAGCAAGAAAAAAACAAGTTGCTACCACATCAGAACGAGCCGAAATCCAAGTAACTGCTTCTACATGACTGGGTAAAACTAAAAATAAAAAACCTGCAATCATAGAAATGGATTGACTCAGTTTTTTAGATAAATGACTATTAATTAATAGCTGAGAGGAAATTAAATACACAAAAAAGCAACAGAATCCATGAAAAATAATGTTAGTGAGATGATAGCCTACAGGATTTAGTCCCCAAATTTGATAATCTAAAAATAAAAGTATGGAAATTATTGGTCTAAAAAAAACATCGGGCGCAGTTGTCCAAACTCCAAATATTCCTTTGGTTTTAATTTGATAAATCCAGGTAAAATCATCAGCCAGAAAAAAAGAATTAATAATGGTAGAATAAACAATAAAACTAAGAATAATATATAAAATTAAAATCATCAATCCGTGCCGATTTTTAATCATAGTTTGTTTGAGCATTTTTTATTTCCATTGATAAAATCTGATTAAATTATACAATAAAGCAACTTTTTCGTAAAGTAAATGAGCAGGTAAATAATGATAAAACACAAGACGTAGTGGCATTGTTCGATTCGCCAGTTCAGGATAAGAAGTAATCACCTGTTGAACGTTATAGCCACAGAGTTTAAAGATTAACTGACTCCGAAGTGCATGGGGTTGATTACAATATAAAATCACTTCTCCTAACGGCCATTGTCCCTGTTGTTCTAACCATTTTCTTAATAATCTAGCATTATCAAAAGTATCCAGATAGGGGCGATCTTTGACGTTTTCAGGAACAAAAACCTGGAGTTCGGGGCGATAATGTAGGAGATATTTTGCAGCATACTGTTCTTCTGATTCAGGACATTCAAAGGGATTACCTGGAGAAATATACACTTTTTCATTTTTAGAAGCATGATTTAAAACTTGTTTTAAAACTGCTTCAAAATAATTGGATAAAAAGTAGTGTTGGGCGAGGTCTTCTCGAAAAACTAACCCTTCTGTAACGACAACATGACTGACCATGATTAATCTAATCCTCCATAATTCTCAAAGATCCATTTTAAACTTCTTCGCATTCCTTCTTCTAAAGCAATTGTCGGATTATAGCCTAATTCTCGTTGAGCTTTAACAATAGAGCAAGCAATGGTTTTATTCATTTCTGAGAGGACATGAATTTTTTGATGATAAAATCCTAGGGTTTGTAATGTTCCATCGACAACTAAAGCAATTTCACTGGCTAACCCTGGTAATTTTAAGCGTTTATGGATGCAGGATTGCTGAAATTCTGTTTCTAATAAATGTTCTATTGTATTAATAATATCATTCATGGAGTAGGGTTGTTCATCGGCTATCCAATAGGTTTCTCCGTTGGCTTTTTCGGTGATAGCTGCTAATATTAATCCTTGACAAATATTATCCACATAAGCCATAGATCGTAAATTATTCCCATCTCCAACAATTGGCCCCTTTCCATCTCTAATCATCTTAAAAAATAGGGTTTGACGTTGGGGTTGATGAGGGCCATAAAACCAAGGCGGACGGATAATAACTGTTTCAATTTTTCCCTGTTGCTGATAGTTATTTACGGCTAATTCCATCAACATTTTTGAGCGTCCATAGTTCATATAGGGATGATAGGGAGAGGTTTCATCAAATAAATGATCGGAATGGGGATTACAACCACAGGGAGAATTTGAAGATACAATAATAGCTCGTTTTATTTTATTAGAAATCGCAGCATTTAATAGATTTTTAGTTCCTTCGACATTAATTTGATAAAATTCCGATACTGTTTGAGGATGAATTATTCCGGCGGTATGAAATAAAATAGCATTTTCGGCATTTTCACAAAAGCGATCGCAATCTTGAGGATTTCGCAGATCTCCCTCCACAACCTCAATATTGTCTGACAATTTTCTCAGAAATTTGGACTCTTGGCTCGGTAAAATCAGACAGCGAATAGTCAGATTCTTCTGAGGTTGAGATAAGGGTTTCACCTCTGGAAGTCCGTTAACTAAAGATTTAACCAAACTGATCCCCAGCCAACCCTGGGCGCCTGTAACTAAAACCTGTTCGTAATCGCTCATCTTCTCCTCAGTTAAAGTTATTCCAAAAACTGTACAACATTATGGGATGCGATCGCTATCCTTAGAGCGAACAAACACTGGAAACACAGTGTTCAGGGTGACAAACTCCTCTGCATCTGGATCATATACCCAAGCGCGGATGATCGTCTCTCCGGGGGGAAGATATTGGGCAGAAAGTTCAGTCAGCCAACCTGAACGACGGTAGCGATCGCTGTTAAAATGCTTGACAACATGAGGGGTATCTAAGTTAATCTCAGTTTGGGCGAAGAAAAAGTTCTCGTCACCGTAGGAGAAAAACACCCGATCAGGCTGTTTATCCCGATCGCCAAAGCCTGCCCAACCATCCAGATTAAAGACATCTTTTGGGTTTAAAATGAGAGAGGTTGGTGTGACAGTGATATAGCCATAAACTTGTTGAGGTTGGCGGTTAAAGCGGGGGTTAGGAATATTGTCGGGGGTAACTGTAATCTGGGTTTCTCCGGCTAAAGCAATCAATTCCTGGGTATTGGGGTCTCGTATCCAGACTTGAATCGGGGTTTTCTGATAGAGGTTAAACACTAATGTTGGAACAGCAATCTGAAATTTTAATTGCTTTCTATGAGTTAATAGTTTCGGATCAGTTTCTACAAAGGAGATTACAGATGGCTGATTTTCCCTAGAAAGGATAAAAAGATAAGGAGAATTTGTTTTGGGAAAGGGAGCATTAATTTTAAGCTTTCCCTTTAGCATAATCCATCCGTTATTGTGGGACAGGGGAAATACATTTTGGGAATTATCCCAGACAAAAGAACCGTAATTTGCTTTGCGATCGGTAAACTTAAGATCGGGACTGTTGATCATCCCTAAATCGTTTAAAATTGTAGTTCTTTGTCTAGTGATATCGTGGGATTGGAGAATTTCAAACCAGTTCCAACATATAGGCACTCGATCATCTAAAACTTGGATTACCTTGAGACAGTTTTGAGTGTCTTCCGAGACCTTTCGGTAATTTTTTGCTCCCTGCTCAATTGCGTACACCGAATTAATTCCCGTTAGAAAAATAATCAGAATTGCTACGCTGCTTAACCCCCATTTCCATCGGGTGATATTCAGATCTTGACTGGCGAAATACAACCCAATTTGTAACACAGCTATCCACAATAGCAGGGAATTTGTTGTAAACCTTGAAGCTAAAGCAAAATCGAGTCCTTGATTAAGGAGCAATGCTACTTCAGCACGACCAAAAGTTGTAATGATCGCAAATAATAAAGCGAACAATCCTAAACCAATCCAGGGAGCAATAATTCGCAAAAATTCTAAGCCCCGAGTTTGCCATCCTCGAATGATCCCAACAGCGAAACTAAAGAATACAATGATTCCTAAAAAATTAGCGAGTTGAGTGGAATATTGAGCCAGGGGCGCGCCCAACATAATCAAGAAAAATTGCCAGCAAAATATGGGATATTCAATAAAAAAAGCAATGTTAAATCTTGTGGGATTATCGGAATTATAACCCCAGGAGTAAACAATAGTTGTTACACCAAATAAACCTAGCCATATTAAGACATATTTTAATCCTGTTTTTGGGTTTTTTCCCATTAGAAATACTGAGGGTAAAATTGCCAGCCAAGAAATGATTCCCTGAGCCATTGTGAAACTAGCAATGATCATCGGTAAAACTGCAAAAATTAGGCGTTTGCGTTCGTAAAACTTTTGACTTAAACTGAGAATAAATAGGGTGATAGTTACGCAAAGATTAACTAAAAAAACTCCCAACTGTAATCCCCATAGCCAGTTCTGATATTGGATCAGAGAAAACATAATCAGACAGGATAAACCGTTGACAGTATGGAATAGTTTCGAGGAAGAAATTTTGGGATTCTGCTGTTGGGAAATTTTGACAATAAAAATCGCATTAACAATAGCAAAGATGAGGCTAATTAACATCTCATAAATCTTATTCCATCCCGATAAAAATGCTAAGGGAACAATAATTAAGCGCAGAAAAAAATAACGATGATCGTTGTAAATTTCAATAAAGTCAATTAATCCAGCTTTCCCCGTTGCGATGGTATCAAAGATGACCGCAATTGGCCATTCATCCATCATAGGAACTCTAAATCCATACAGGAAAATAAAGGGAATTAAAACAACAATTGGAAGCAGATAAATTAGTATAACTGGTTTGGCAAGGATTTGCGGGTAGACTTTACGAATCATAGGTCTTATAGTCCCAGGTTAGATTGTCCTAGCATTTGTTTCCGTTGCTATATATTGCAACTTTTCCTAAAGTTGACCTAAGAATTTTAACACATTTCGACGGGCGATCGCCATAATTGAACCTTGAGGATTGACCCCAGGTGCGGTACAAAGTAAACTCCCATCCGCAATATATAAATTGTTAAATCCATGAACCTTCCCAAAGGAATTAACGGCACATTTTTGTAAATTTTCTCCCATTGGACAGGAGGAAAAAACATGAACTGTCATTAAATTAGTTTGTTTGATAGGAAGTTTTTCTGGTATTTTAGCTAAATCTTTGGGATGGGTCAAGGGAAAACTATTAGAAATACTGGGATAGAGAATTTTAGCATCTGCTTCAAATAATAATAGGGCTAATTTTTGTAAGGCTTCTGATAAATCTTTTAAGTCTTGAGAGGTTAATTTATACCGAACTAAAGGATCATTATAAAAGGGAATATTTCTCACAGTACCATAGCCTTCTCCCGAAATCATGGCATAATAAATTGCCATTTTGTGCCAATTTTTTTGCACTTCTTCTGTATATTCAGGATGTTCAGTCATTCCAACAGATAAATAAGCAGGAGAACTAATTGAACAACCAAAACTAAATTTAGGGGAAAATTCTTTAACTTGATGGACGGGAACCCCCATATCTAGTGCGTTAATTTCTTGATTAAATTGAGCTATAATTTTAACAGTTGGGTGCATTCTTAAGGAATTTCCGATATTATTTTTAATTCCACTGCGTCTTAATAACGCTGGGGTTTGAATTGCACCACAACAAACAAATACGGTTTCTGCTTGAATTTTAATCGGATGTTTGGGGGAGTTATTCAGTTGATAATATCCGGTTAAAATCCAATTTTTATCGGTTTGTTTAATTGTTTGAATTCGAGTATTTGCTAAAAGTTTACATCCGGCTTTTAATGCTCTGGGAATGAAGGTTTTAGTCATCGATTGTCGAGTCCCTTTAGGAACTGCGGTTTCATCGGATTCTTGATAACGAAACCATCGAGGAACTTCTAAAGATTGCCAACCTAAACCCATTGCGCCTTCGTGTAATTTTAAAGACGCAGTTGGAGCTTTTCCCGGTAAATAACAGACATTAACCGCTTGTTCACAGGCTTCAAAATGAGGAATTAAATCGGCTTCTGTTAACGCTTCTACTTCAAATTCTTGACCCCATTGTTCTAAAATATCAGGCGGTGTACGATGATAGAGTCCGCTATTAATTTCACTTCCTCCCCCTACACATCGACCTTCAACATATTGAATTTTGGGTTGACCAAAAGCTGCTGTTAAACCGCCATTCCGATATTTTTGTACCATTTCTGCAACGGAAAAAGGCTGACAGGATTCTAAGGGTAAATCAGCACCTTCTTCGATTAATAAAACATCCCGTCCGGCTTCAGCCAATAAACAAGCGGTAATCGCTCCTCCAGGGCCAGAACCAATGATGGCAATTTCAACGTTTAAATGGGATTCGGAGGGAGAAATCAGATTTAATTCAGACTGTTTAGACATGGTATTGATGATTAATAATTCTATTCATTAATTGGATAAGATTGCCAATATAGTACCACTAGACTTTCATAAAATCGCATCAAATCTCGGCAAATTTGAAAGGGTGAATTTTTCCAGGCTTGAATTTCAAGTTGACGGACAGACGGCGGCTGACAATGAAATAGGGAACCTCTGCGAAACAGTCCCCAAATCTCAAAAATTAACGTTAAAAAACATAAGGGAAATTGAAGATAATCAGGCATTCGGTTTTGTTGTTCTAACACAAACTGAACAACAGAATTATGGGGAAAATATAGGGGTGTTGAACAGGCTTGAAAACGATAATCTATTAAAGAATAACACAAAGCAGAGACTGTATTAGTAAAAATTCGTTTAATCATGTTGACAATTAGGCTGAATTCGTTTAATGTTTTGATTTTAATTCATAAACAAACCCTAAAAGTTTAAAATAGAAAATAGATTTAATATTTGAGATCAACCGTTAGGCTTTATGAAACAACACAGTGAAATCATTCTCATCGGAGGTGGATTAATCGGATTATCCCTCGCCGTTGAGTTAAAATTACGGGGAGCAACGGTAACGGTTCTCAGTCGGGACGTCCAAGAATCGGCGGGTTTAGTTGGGGCTGGAATGTTAGCACCCCAAGCCGAACAACTTCCTCCTGGCCCCATGCTAGAGTTATGTTTACGCAGTCGCGCCCTTTACAACGACTGGACGAGCAAACTGGAGGAACTCACCGGGTTAGATACAGGATATTGGCCCTGTGGTATCTTAGCTCCGGTTTATGAACGTCCCCACTGTACCAGTTTAGAAACCACTCCAGACACCCCTAGCTATTGGTTAGAGTCCGAAGCAATTTTACAACAACAACCAGGGTTAGGGGATGATGTTGTCGGGGGTTGGTGGTTTCCCCAGGATGGTCAAGTTGATAACCGTCGGGGGTTAATCAACATATTGCAAAGGGCGGCTCAGGAATTAGGAGTTAAAATAGTTGAGGGAGTTACGGTAGAAAAATTAGTTATTTCTCCTAATCAAATTATAACAGAAATTGTGACAAATCAAGGTAATTTTAGGGCGGATCATTATATTTTAACAACGGGTGCTTGGTCGGGGCAGTTATTATCAATTCCGGTTTATCCTAGAAAGGGACAAATGTTATCGGTAAGGGTTCCCGATGAGATTAAACCCTTACCTTTGAAGCAAGTTTTATTTGGTTCAAATATTTATATTGTGCCGCGTCGAGATGGTTTAATTGTGATTGGAGCGACATCCGAACAGGTGGGTTTTACTTCCGGTTTAACACCTAATGGAATTGAAAACTTACTGTCAGGAGCTATTAGATTATATCCGGTTTTAAGAGAGTTTGAAATCGAAGAATTTTGGTGGGGATTTCGACCGGAAACCCCTGATTTATTCCCCATATTAGGGCCGAGTTTATGGCAAAACTTAACTTTAGCAGTAGGTCATTATCGCAATGGGATTTTATTAGCTCCAATTACGGCTAAATTGATCGCAAATTGGGTATTAGACGCACAATACGATCCCCTATTAAATCATTTTAGAGGCGATCGCTTTCAATCTATAGCAGTCGCGGAAATCCGGTGATTGACATAGACTGATGAGCGTAAACCTAAACTGGTATCTGTGTTTTTATCTCTGTTCCCTGTTCCCAATTCGTAATTCGTAATTCCCAATTCGTAATTCGTAATTCGTAATTCGTAATTCCCTGTTCCCTGTTCCCTGTTCCCTGTTCCCTACTATATGAAATGGGTATGCGATAGTTTGGATGTACAAACAGATCTAGGATTTATTATTCAGTGGATGTTTGTAACATTGGTAGGATTTTTAGTTAGTTTAATTTGGATAGAAATTGGAGAAAGACCCGATTTAGGAGCCTTAGAAGGAGCCATTGGCGGATTGATTATTAGTCTGGCTCAATGGTTTGTTCTTAAACAGTATATTTCCCAGAGTTGGCGATGGATTTTTGTCCATGTTTTAATCTGGAGTGTGATCGCGTTAACTCCTATGGGACTGTTGGGTTGGGTGACTCCCCGCACCTTAAATTTGACCCCTCGAATTGTCTACGGAGTAATTGAGGGGATCAAGTTGGGAATATGTTTAAGCATCGGACAATGGTGGGTCTTACGCACCGAAGTCTTTAAAGCATGGCGATGGATGATAGCCAGTGTACTCTCTTGGGGAGTGGCATTACCCATCGGTTGGATGTTCGGGGGAATTCTGCGTCAGGGAACAAGTTTTTTTCTGGGAGATGTTTTGGGTTTAGTCCTGGTTTGGACAATTGTTGCCGGGATGACAGGGACAGCGCTAACTCGGTTATTATGGTATCCCGTTAGACCGGATGATTGGTAGGAAACATCAGTCTTTTATGAAGATCGACCTCCGTTGTTTCTTCAGGAGAAGATCCCGGTGAAGGCACAACTTCTAAGGAATACGAGGGTTCTACCTGATGTTCCTCTTGAAAGGATGGGTGATGCACATCTATTCCTCCGGTTAAAATCAATTCTGTCGGATCAGGTTGAATATTCAAGAGAATTTTGGGGCCAGAGATGGCTAAGTGAATCACTTGTCCATCCATTAAAGGAACAGCCTCAACCGCTTGTCCATTGAGATATGTTCCATTTGTTCCTAGATTGACGACAACCCAATCTTCACCTTGGCGACGAATCTCGACATGATGACGAGAAACGACCGCACTATAGAGAACAACATCATTCTTGAGCGAACGCCCAATCCGAATCACATTGTCCTTTTTAAAGACCCAACTGCGGACAGGAATCGATTGGAGAGGATGTAATAATGTTAGTGTAATCACATTGGCAAAATCTAACAATCAATAGCTACGCCCTACACTTATTTTAAATGGGAAATTAGAGATTTTGGATGTGAATATAGGCCGATTAAGGATTAAGGTTTTTCTCCATTAGAAATTGAGAAGACCTTACTTCCCTAACAATCCAAAAATCCCGACTCTCAAAACCTCTGCCCTCTGTCCCCTCTGTCCTCTGTCCTCTGTGTTCTGTGTCCTACTTCTCTAGGACAGTTGAAAAATAAATGAAACTAAATCCCCTTTTCCTAAAGAAATGCGATCACCTGGTCTTAACCGATGACGATTGCCTTTGGTCAGCGAGATATTATTAATGTAAGTGCCATTAGAACTACCCACATCTTCAATATAGTACGCATCCCCCTCGATCCGAATATCAGCATGGGTGCGAGACACAATTTCTGAATTGGGAAATCCCGAAACATCCACATCTGGCGGGACTAAATCATTCGGTTTACCCAAATGAATCACCGAGACATTTTGGGGTAATTCCAGAGTGGCATTAGTTTGGACATGAAGCAGCCGCGCCGTCTGTTGCTGTAACTGGGTGGCAGAACTTTGGGAACCTGGGGAAATATTGGGTTGTGCTTCCCCAACCGGAACCACTGGAACCACTGGAACCACTGGAACGACCGGAACGACCGGAACCACAGGAGGAGTCGTTTCCATCACCGGAGGTGGAACCTCTGGGAGAGGTGATTTTTCTAAATTCAACCCTGAACTCACCACAGGTTGAGGCGTTGCTTCCGCTAAAGGTTCACTCGGAGCCGAAACTTGAGTCGGAATCATCGCTTCTATTCCGTCGGGATTCGTTTCGGTCGATGCAGGCTGTAAATTAGACCCACATTGACCACAGAACGACGCATCCGTTTGTATTGTTGCACCACAATGGGGACAACTGGTCACCGAAGGCAACGGCGTATAACAAGCTTCACATTGCGTTGCACCTTCTGGGTTTTGATAATTACAATTGGGACAAACAACCATATTTATTCCGAATAAATGTTTCAGATACTTAATTTTGGCAAATTTTAAGTTAAGTTGGCTCCGGCTGCCGCATCTAACAACCACCATAATTCCCCAACGGGTTGAATCAGTCGGCTAGGATAGGTCATGGCATCAGCCTTCGATGCGAACACTTGCGCCAACGGTTCCTGTTTATTTGCCCCCGTGACCAAAAACATCACACAGCGAGCGTGATTAATCAGGGGAACGGTAAAGGTCAGTCGCGGTTGACCATCTTTATTACCAACGGTAATTAAGCGATCCTCAACCGTTAAAGCTTCGGTATGGGGAAATAAAGATGCCGTGTGAGCATCATCCCCCATCCCCAATAAAACCACATCAAAAGTCGGGAATTCTCCGGGATAGAGATCAAAAAATTGTTCTAACTCCCTATTGTATTGTTCAGCATCAGCCTTGGGGTTATTGGCTGCCGTTGGTATGGGATGAATATGAGTAGCGGGGAAATTCACCTGATCCAGCCAAGCTTGCCGTGCCATCAGTTGGTTACTGTCGGGATGATCAGGCCGAACATAACGTTCATCTCCCCAAAATACATGAATTTGATTCCAAGGTAAAGGTTTTTGGGCTAAGGCTTCATATAAAGGTTTAGGGGTACTACCTCCAGCTAAAGCGATCGTAAATTGATTACGACTTTGAAGCGCATCTGTAATTTTAGCTAGAAGAATGTCTAAAGCTCGATCAATTAATTCCTCTCGATTCGCTAAAATTTCTATATTTTTTTCCATTAGGGTAGCCTCAGAGAGTGAACTACCCACACTTCTCTACAAGTAAGTGTGGGCTTCCAACTTCGACGGGGATAGCATCTGATAGAACTAAGGTTTTATCCGACGACTTACACCCCCTCAGATTGGCAGTGTCGCTAGTTCCTAACGACAAAATCCGCAAGGCTTCATTTTTGATATTGATGGAAGCATTTATATCTCGATCATGG
>CAITND010000100.1 GCA_903893625.1 uncultured Oscillatoriales cyanobacterium | reverse complement strand
GTGGGGTGTAGTTTCCATCCTGATTGTTTATATTCAACAGAGCGACAATCTTTCTGGAATCGGGGATATCCTTTTTTGCCAGAAATCTTTTTCTTGCAGTTATCGTAAAAACGACTAATGGCAGACCATCCTCGTTCGGCTGCGGATTGTACTGCTGTTGAATTTAAGTTAGCAACAAAGGGAAATTCCTTTCTGAGAATTGTTGAATATCTGTTTAAGGTAAATTTATTAACTTTTTCCTCTGGTGGCGCATCTATCCAATATCGAATCGCTTTATTGCGAATAAATTGGGTTGTGCGGATGGCTTGATCAATAGCTTTGTATTGATCGGGTTTACCTTTAACTTTGTATTCAAGAACTATCATTTAGATTTCCTCTGTTGCTTTCTCGACCTGCTAAAATGTTAACATAAATTAATGGGAAATATTCACAGGGGTTTTAACCCCCTGAATCGCTTTTCATCTCAGGGCTGAAGCCACTGAGTTTTCAATCTCTCAGATTAGTGTTATAAAATGTTCATTGAATTGCATCTTTTTAATTAATTTTTATTTAGAAATATTAATTTTTGTGAAAAGGGGTTTTCAAGATTTAACTCCTAGTTTGATCATAATGCACAATCTTTGCTGAAAAGCAATTATTCATCTAAAAAGTTACAATTATCAGTAGTAGAGACGCGCCATGGCGCGTCTCTACGGGTATCAGAGATGGGAGGTGATCCAATATAGAGTTGATAAGCTTATAATGAAATTCTTGTTTTCCGCGTTTGAATGTTAAAACAATTAACTGTGCAGACTCAACAACGGCCGATTGCTGTCGATTTATTTACAGGTGCTGGTGGAATGACCCTCGGTTTTGAACAGGCTGGGTTTGATGTTTTATCGGCGGTAGAACTTGATCCGATTCATTGTGCAACCCATGAATATAATTTTCCGTTTTGGAAAATTTTCTGTAGCAATATTGAACAGGTGAAAGGATTAGAAATTAGGAATTATTCTGAGATTGGTAATCGAGAGATTGATGTTGTGTTTGGAGGGCCACCTTGTCAGGGTTTTTCATTAATTGGAAAACGAGCTTTTGATGATCCTAGAAACAGTTTAATGTTTCACTTTATTCGGTTAGTTAAGGAATTACAGCCAAAATATTTTGTTTTAGAAAATGTTCCCGGTTTAACCGTTGGCAAACATCGGCAATTTATGGCTGAGATTATTGATACACTGCAAAATAATGGGTATCAAGTTGTAGAACCTTATCAAGTTTTAAATGCTTCCTATTATGGTGTTCCTCAAGATCGGTCTCGTTTATTTTTGTTAGGATGTCGTCAAGGATTATCTTTACCTAACTATCCCCCTTTCCTCACCCGACCTCCGCAACTCGATATGACTAAATTGCCAGAATTAAAACCTTTGGTTTCCTGTCCGACGGTTTGGGATGCCATTGGAGATTTACCCGCTATTGAACAATATCCTGAATTGTTATTAACAGATTGTACCCTAGCGGAGTATCAAAAATCAAGTTTTTATGCCAAAATTTTGCGGGGATTGATTCTGAACTCTAATGATTTTTCCTATCCTCGATTATTTGATTCGCGGCAGTTAACTTGTAGTTTGCGATCGCAACATAATCAACAATCTATCACACGATTTGAAGCGACAGAATGGGGAAAAACGGAAAAAATTAGTCGATTTCATAAACTCAATCCCCAAGGATTATGTAATACTTTAAGAGCCGGAACACCGAGTAACCGAGGTGCATTTACTTCCCCTCGTCCGATTCATCCCTATTCTCCCCGTTGTATTACGGTTCGAGAAGCCGCTCGGTTACATTCCTATCCCGACTGGTTCCGATTTCAGGGGACAAAATGGCATGGATTTCGACAAGTTGGAAATTCCGTTCCCCCGTTATTAGCTCAAGCGGTTGCTTCAGAAATTATCAAAGTTTTGGGGATAATTCCCAGTCAACCAACAGAACAGAAAAAATTAGGAGATGAGGCGTTATTATATTTGAAGATGTCCCAAGCCGCAAAACGGTATGGTGTTGATCCTCATGTAATTGAACCCAGAAAAAGACAATTTAAAAATAAAGTTTAGGGGACAATCTAATCCCTTGTACCGATCACCACAATCTCTGGTAAAATTAAAGTAAATAAAGTTAAGTTTAGATTCCCGTTCAAATAAATCCTATGGCTAAATATATTAATTCTACAGACTTAGATATTGCTCCCTACATTGACCATACCTTACTCAATCAAACCGCAACACCGGAACAAGTTCAACAGTTTTGTTATCAAGCAGAACGCTATAAATTTGCCTCCGTTTGTGTGTTTCCTAGTTATGTTAAACTAGCCAAAGAATTGCTGCAAGGAAAACCGCCAAAAGTATCAACGGTGATCGGATTTCCCACGGGAGCCACAACCTCTAAGGTGAAACTTTATGAAGCTCAAGAAGCGGTCGAAAATGGAGCAACGGAATTAGATGTTGTGATTAATTTAAGTTGGTTAAAAATCGGAAAAACTGAAGAGTTATATCAAGAAATTGCCGAAATTTGTGAAGAAACCGGACAAACAGTAAAAGCTATTATTGAAACTACTATTCTCACCGAGGAGGAAAAATGTCTAGCTGTTGAAGTGTTAATGGATGCGGGAATTACTTATATTAAAACGAGTACAGGCTGGTATGGAGGCGCAACCGTTGAAGATGTGCAACTGATTAAATCAATTTCAAAAGGACGAGTAGGAATTAAAGCCTCTGGCGGGATTAGAACTTATGAACAAGCTGTTGATTTAATTATAGCGGGAGCCACTCGTTTAGGAACCTCTCGCGGTGTGGATATTTTGACAACAGAAATCAAAAAAGAAGATAGTTAACCGTCGTAGGGGCGGGGTACTCCCGCCCGTAACCGTCAACAGCCAACAGTCAACAGCCAACAATTAATGAGTAAAACCTATATTGCTACAGGGATTAATTTAAAAGGGAAACCTTTTGGAGAATCGGATCGAATTTTAACAATTTTAACACGAGAATTTGGATTAATTCGAGTAATTGCACCGGGAGCCAGAAAAGCGAAATCTCAGTTAGGAGGACGTAGTGAATTATTTGTTGTCAATCAATTATTAATAGCTAAAGGGCGATCGCTTGATAAAATTACACAAGCCGAAACCCTAACCACTTATTCAGGATTAGGCAAAAATTTAGGCAAATTAGCCGCTAGTCAATATTTAGCAGAATTAGTGATCAGTCAAGCCTTAAGTGAACATCCCCAAGAGGATTTATTTATCCTGCTAAATGAACATTTAAACCGTTTACAAAGTCTGTCTAACTCTCCCTTAATTGCCAATTCTACCCAAATTATTGCCAATTTAACCCAGGGTATTTTCCATCTTCTCGCCTTAGCAGGAACAGCCCCCCAAGTGCAATTCTGTTGTATCACCCAACGCCTACTCCATCCTAATTTTACGGATGAACATTGGCGAGTCGGGTTTAGCATTGATGCGGGAGGAATTATTAGCTTATCTGACTGGACAAAATTACAAACTCCATCCCATCCTCAACCCCGAAATTCGCATCAAGCGCTCTCAAAATCCCCCACTGTTACTGAGTCGGGGAACCTCTACACCATTGAAACCGTTCCTCAACCCAAACTCAAGATTAATACCAAACTCACCGCCCCACAGTTAGCAATTTTGCAACACTTAGGCCAACCGCAACTGCTTGAGCCGATGGTGTCGTCCCTCTCTCCTGCGATTTCCGCCTTAGATTGGATGACAGTAGAACGGATATTACGACAATATGCAGAATATCACTTAGGCTATGCTATTCGTTCGGCGTTGCTGATTGATACCTTTACCCACCAATTTATTGTTGACCCACCCTTTTAACAATAGGTTCGGATTTCTCTCCCTAGTTTTGATTTTAGTAACGCTACTGATCCAATTGATCATTAAACTGTTAAGGAGAGAGCGTCGTTTTTCGCTCTAGCCTGATTGCTCTGAGAATGCTGCTTTAAGATTATATGATGCGATCGCAAGATTTAGAAAAACAGATTAATTTTCATCACCCCTGGGCCATCATGAAAGATTGGGAGACTGACTCCTTGTTAGAAATTCCCACTTCTACCTCCGTAGAATTGGACAATGGGGAAAATGGACATTTGACACCTCCCTTTCCCCTGGTTTCTCCAGAGGTCGAAGATACCGGAAATGGAAAGAATGGGGGTATTCCTGAACCCCCCCAGGATGAGGAAGAACGAGGATTTTTACCCGTTTTAAGAAACAAAAATTTTCTCGCCCTTTGGAGTGGACAACTTTTCTCCCAATTGGCGGATAAAGTTTATTTAGTGTTAATGATTGCGATTATTTCCACCCGCTTTCAACAGGCTGATCAAACGATTAGCGGTTGGGTATCCGCAATTATGATGGCGTTTACCATCCCGGCGGTTTTGTTTGGAGCAGGCGCTGGGGTGTTTGTAGATCGATGGTCAAAAAAAGCGGTTTTAGTCATTACTAATTTATTACGAGGGGGGCTCGTCCTGGCTTTACCTCTGGTTTTGTGGCTATCCCAGGGTCAACAATTAGGTCAGTTACCCGTTGGGTTTTATATTCTATTAATTACAACCTTTTTAGTTTCTACCTTAACTCAATTTTTTGCTCCCGCCGAACAATCTGCGATTCCTTTAATTGTTGAAAAACGTCATTTATTATCCGCTAATTCGCTTTATACCACAACAATGATGGCTTCTGTTATTGTTGGGTTTGCGGTGGGAGAACCCTTATTAGCCCTGGCGGATTTAATCGGTAATTTATTGGGTTTTGAATCCATTGGTAAAGAAGTGATTGTCGGCGGGGAATATGTGATTGCTGGGTTAATTCTTATCCTGTTAAATACCAAAGAACAAAACAATAATTCTCCCCATGAACAGCCCCATGTTTTAGCCGATTTACGCGATGGTATTCGGTATTTAAGCAATCATGCTTTGATTAGGAATGCGCTATTACAATTAATTATTCTATTTTCCATTTTTGCAGCCTTAGCGGTTTTAGCCGTGCGTTTAGCTGAAGTTATTCCTGAGATTAGTTCCTCTCAATTTGGCTTTTTATTAGCCGCTGGTGGGGCGGGAATGGGAATTGGAGCAACGGTTCTCGGTCATCTTGGTCATCGATTTTCCCATTTCCAACTGGCGTTAATCGGGTCTTTGGGTGTAGCGGGTTCGTTAGTCGGATTATCGATTTTTAATCAACAATTATGGCCGACTTTGAGCTTGATTTCCTGCTTAGGAATTTTTGGAGCTATTGTTGCTATTCCGATGCAAACCACTATTCAAGCTGAAACCCCAGAAGAAATGCGAGGGAAAGTTTTTGGTCTTCAGAATAATGCGATTAATATTGCTTTAAGTTTACCCTTAGCATTAGCAGGATTTGCTGAAACCTTAATCGGATTATCCAATGTGTTTTTAAGTTTAGCAGGATTAGCGATCGCTGGGGGTTTCGTCACTTGGTTAATCTCTCGAAATTCTCCCCATATTGTTGAGTAAGGAGCCCTCCTAAGCAGGGAGATTAGAGGTTAACAGGGTTAACAGGATTAACAGGGTTAACAGGGTTAACAGGGTTAACAGGGTTAACAGGGTTAACAGGGTTAACAGGGTTAACAGGCAAGATGCCTGTTCCACATAACAGTCAACAGTCAACTATCAACAACCCTAAATCTTATGGAAAACGATCTTCTGTTGTTAGAAAAAGTGGCTCAGTTTGTATTAACGGGTCAAGGCGATAAACCAGATTCTCCTGTTGTCGCTGAAAGTTTAATTCGCTGTGAACATCAAGCGAAAAAAACAAAAGAATCCCATAGCTTTGAATCTTTTGTTGGCAATTGGCGACTCTGTTGGGTGAGTGGAACCCATAAAATCCGTAAAAAAGCCGGGGTTTTTATGGGAAGTGGGTTTTATATCCCTAGATTGTTGAATTTACAAATAGTCTATTCTCGATATCCCCATCCCTTATTAGCAATCGATCCACCCTCGGAAATAGAGGCAGGAATTATTCAAAATTGTGTTCACTTCAAGGGGTTGAATTTAACCCTAACTGGCCCTGCTAAATTTTTAGAGAAAAAGAATATTCTGGCTTTTGATTTTACCCATCTCACGGCTAAAATCTTCGGATTAAATCTCTACGATGGTAAAATGCCAGGAACTCCAAGTAATGATCAACAATTTTATCAAGATTCCGTCAGAAAACAAGCTTTTTTTGCCTTCTTTGTGATCACTCCTAATCTGATTGCAGCTAGGGGACGAGGCGGTGGTGTAGCCCTGTGGACAAAAGTTTAAATAGGGTGTCGATAGAATTAAAATACTTAACTCAATGCTAATGTATCATAGAAGGTTCGGTTAATTTTAATCACTGAAATTACGCCCTAAATTTGCATTTGTAATCAACTATGGCAACCCTTAACGACAACTATCTCAAACTGAAAGCCGGTTACTTGTTCCCCGAAATTGCCCGCCGGGTGAATGCTTTTGCAGAAGCTAACCCCGACGCGAAAATCATTCGTTTAGGCATTGGCGACGTCACCGAGCCCCTACCCGCAGCCTGTCGTCAAGCAATGGTGCAAGCGGTGGAAGAGATGGGAAACCGTGACACCTTCAAAGGTTATGGCCCCGAACAGGGTTATGCTTGGTTACGCGAAAAAATCGCCACTCACGATTTCCAAGCCAGAGGTTGCGAGATTTCCGCCGATGAAATCTTCATTTCTGACGGTTCAAAATGTGATACAGGCAATATTTTAGATATTTTTGGAGACGATAATATTATTGCCGTAACTGACCCCGTTTATCCCGTTTATGTGGATACAAATGTGATGGCAGGACATACGGGAGATGCCAACGAAAAAGGGGAATATGGAGGATTAGTTTATATTCCTATTACGGCTGAAAACAACTTTACCGCCGCAATTCCTACCCAAAAAGTTGATTTAATTTATCTGTGTTTTCCCAATAATCCGACAGGAGCAACGGCATCAAAAGAACACTTAACTGCCTGGGTAGAATACGCGAAAGCTAACGGTTCTATTATTCTCTATGATGCCGCCTATGAAGCGTTTATTTCTGACCCCAGTTTACCCCGTTCTATTTATGAAATTCCAGGGGCAAAAGAGTGTGCCATTGAGTTTCGTTCCTTCTCCAAAACCGCAGGATTTACCGGAACTCGTTGCGCGTTTACTGTTGTTCCTAAAACCTTAACTGCTAAAGCCAAAGATGCTTCCGATGTGGAATTATGGAAACTGTGGAACCGTCGTCAAGCGACTAAATTTAACGGCGTTTCCTATATTATTCAACGGGCAGCGGAGGCGGTTTATTCTGAGGAAGGAAAAGCCCAAGTTAAGGCGTTAATTCAATTTTATATGGAAAACGCCAAAATTATTCGGGAGCAATTAACGGCGGCTGGATTAAGCGTTTATGGGGGAGAAAATGCCCCCTATGTTTGGGTGAAAACACCCCAAGGTTTATCAAGTTGGGATTTCTTTGATAAGCTCTTACAAACCTGCAATGTTGTCGGGACTCCGGGTTCTGGTTTCGGTGCGGCGGGTGAAGGTTATTTCCGTATTTCTGCTTTTAATAGTCGGGAAAACGTAGAAGAAGCTATGGGTCGGATTACCGAGAAGTTTAAAGTTTAAATTGTTGGGTGGGCAATGCCCACCTGATGATCACTTTACAAATGTCGCAAATTATAGCTATAATCAAATAAAGTTATGTAGTGGTATACAGTATGGCTACAGCAGTTATAAACCAACAAGTACAGGATGAAATTGCCAGACTTTCGCAATCTCAAAACGTTGATGCAAACGTCTTAGAACAATTCGCTAATTTTGTTATCCAAAAAAATTATCATTTAAAAAATAAGCGTTCTACTCAAGAATTGTCAATAGGTGCTGTCAAGCAAGCCGTTTATCATCACTTTAAAGTTAAGAATACACAGGAGTTAAAGAAATCAGGTTTGTTTAGAATGTCTACAGATGGCATGGGTACACTTGATTTTCGTTTAGCTTCAACTTGGAAGATGTTATATCGGAAATTTGTGGGTGTTCTTCCTAATGAAAAAAATCAAGAAGGATATGGTTGTATTAATGGTATTAACATTTTTAATTACTTTAAACCTTGGAGAGTTTTAGGATTAAATCCTAAAACTGCAACGAAAGAAGATATTAAGAAAGCATATTACAATTTAGCCAAAATTTATCACCCAGATAATCCCACAACAGGAGATCGAAAAATTTTTGAACAAATTGATATTATGTATCAAAGTATTATTGAGGTTTTTTAAGAATGCAAGAATATATTAGATTTTTTATTACAGAACAAGAAATTGCTATAGCATTAAAATTAGAAAGGAAGCTGCTTGATGAAATAGTTTCTGATTTAGAATTATCTTTGGATAGTTCGATTGAATTTAAGGAATATATACATTTTAGATACTTAAATAGGAAATTACAAGAAAGAATATTTTCTCAAGAAGGAGCGTTAGCTATTGCAAGTTATATAGACAATAAATCTAACGATTCAATGAACATTGAAGAAGTTTTAACTTCAGTTATAGAATTAGTTGAAAAATTAGTTGAAAAGCATAGAATCAACAGAATTGATAATAGTATTCGCCAAACTGTATATCATAATAGTTCTTCTTTAACAGTTATGAGAGAGCTACATTGGTTAAGTTTTAAAGATGTTGTTAAAATTTTTCAAACCAAAGAAAGTAAATTAGAAGAATCTTTTAAAAATATTCAAATATCAGATGATCCTATGAAAAAAGGAGAAGATTATGAGCATATAAGTGCTGTCCGTTATTTTTCTTTTCGTGGTTTAGCAAAACTGAGTATAGAACTAGCAGCAAGTTTATATAAAAAAGAAAGAAAGGATTATTGTCAAAGAGTACCAATCGTTGTTCCTCCTGTTGTTAGTGATCTTTTAGCTCTTACTCCGTCTGAAATTCCATCTCAGAAAGACATTGAATCAGCCATGAGATATGTAAATAAGAGAGATAAGGAAAGATGCCAAATAACAGGCAAATCTAGGGATAAAATAGATAAAATTGACTTAGCTAGACATCACTTATTTGATCAAAAAAATTATACCTATCTATCTGCTGAAATTGATAATATTATTACAATCACTAGAGAGATTCATGATGACTTTCACCTGTGGATCGGTGGAACAGATAAAACCTGTACAATAGATGATTTCATCCGTTATATTGAAACGTTTTATAATCAAAGACACTCAGTAATTTTAATGCTATATGATCGTCGCCAGCTACTTAGGTTAAAGTTAAGTCAATTACAACGTTATTTACCTGAAAGTAACTCTTAATAATTATTATATTTTTAAAGAACCTAACAGTGAATCTTCTACTACAAAGCTCTAAAAAGGACAAATCTTTCAAGCTCAAGTAAAGTTATACTAAAAAAGCCGGTTTGGCAATGCTCAACAAACTTGTTATAATCATATTAGTTATAATTTTAATTGGATTATGCAAACCCTTGAAGAATTAATAACAGAAGCAAAACAGCGTCGAGATGAAATTCGGACTGGTAGAGTTTAACCGATACCAGGGGAAGAAGCATTAAGCCATATTTTGAGCAGTGTAAATGATCTGGCTACTACAATTTCTTATCCCTAAAGTTAATCTATAATTACAATATCATTTACAATTTCTAAAACCTATGCCTGAAACTAAAATTAGTTTAGATGAACCCCTGCAAAATGCTCTCGCTGAAATTTCACGAGAAACAGGAAAAAGTCAAAGTCAATTAATTAGCGAAGCAGTTGAACGATTAATTAAAGACTATCAACGGCAAACTCGATATTTATTAATACAACAAGCTAAAGGAATATGGGCTGATCGAGAAGATATAGATATCCCTGATTTACAACAATTACGTCAGGGATGGCAGAGATTTTAACAATTTTTATTGGTCAATATGCCTAAGATTTTATTAATTGATACCGATGTTTTAATCGACTTTTTACGAGGGCGATCGCAAGCTGTTGCTTACTTAATTATAGAGGATTAAAATAATGGATAGTTTAAAGGTAAATGCTTATGTTGGGGATGATGGGGTTTTGCAAGTTCAGTTACCTGTAAGTAATGAAGAGTTAGAGGTCATGGTCATTTATCAACCTATTCCCAAGAGAAGCCATCGTGAATCAAAAAAAAGGTTTGAAAAATTGTTAAATCAATATGGGGGAAAGGTTTTGAGTGATAGTGTTGAATTGTTACGACAGGATAGAGAGCGTGGCTAAATTTGTTGTTGATGCGAATGTTGCTATTAAATGGGTTATTCCTGAAGTTTATACAAATATTGCTTTACGTCTATTAGATGATGACTCTAATCTTCTGTTAGTTCCTGATTTCTTTTTTCCAGAAATCGGAAATATTCTATGGAAACGGGTAAGGAGAGGAGAATTAACCTTAGAACAAGCAAAGGAAAATTTAGCAGAATTAAAAACTGTTAATTTACAAATTTGTGCTTCTGAACCCTTAATATCAAGTGCTTTAGAAATAGCAACTAGAGTAAATCAAGCGGTTTATGATTGTGTGTATTTGACTTTGGCTATTAATCACCAGTGTTCAATGGTGACAGCAGATGAACGCTTTGTAAATGCTACTCGCAATGATATTTTTTCTTCTTCTATTTGTTGGATTGAAGATTTACCTTAAATCCCTATTTTATTCTTAAACTATTACTTAATAGACTAGCTCAAAATTTAAAATTGTCAAGTCCAGAAACCCCTACCAAAGTAGAGTGTAACCCTCCCAACAAATAAGTCAAGAAAACGCGAAAATAGAAGCATAAATCAACAGTTACTTTTAACTCCTCACTATGTACCTGAAAGATTATCCCCACGCTATTGCAAAACGGCAATATGAACTCTTAGAACTGAACCGAGAAATCCGTCGTCATACCCAAAGTGTTAACTTCTTTCTCGCTTCTATTGACCGTCAAATTGCCTATGATACCAGCTTAAAAAACGAGGCTCAACGCAAAGCTAAACGCTTTGAGTTAATGCAGGAAGATCCCGATTATTTGGCAGCATCTAAAGCGTTAGATGAAGCTACGGAAAAACGGGATAAATTAACCGTTGAACTTGATTTTCTTCGCAATCAATTCAGTATTTTAAAACTTGAATTACGAGATGCGGTCGCAACGAAAGAAAACTTGACTACTTCCTTTCCTGTTTTGTTTTAATTAACCCTATCCAAACCCTCCTCTTACCAAGGGGAGGGCTTTGATTTTACATTTTGTTGCTCTTCTTTATTGAACCCCAAAATAGGATTGTGAATCTAAGCTTTAGAAGCTCGTAATTGTCCACAGGCTGCATCTGCTTCTAACCCTCTGGAATACCGCACACTCACCGCAATATTACGCTGTTTTAAGATATCCATAAACCCATTAATTCGTTGGGTATCCGGTCGTTTATAGTCAACTTCTTGAATGGGATTATAGGGAATTAAGTTAACATGACTTTGAAACCCTCTTAATTGACTGGCGAGTTCAATGGCGTGTTCAGGTAAATCATTTAATCCCGCTAAAAGGACATATTCAAAACTAATTCTTCTCCCCGTTAACTTCACATAATCCCGACATTCAGCAAATAATTGGGATAGGGGATAAGCTTTGGCGCTGGGGATTAATTCTTCTCGAATATTTTGATAGGAAGCGTGTAAACTAACTGCTAATGTGACTTGTAAATCATATTCTGCTAATTCTCTAATTTTTCCTCGTAAACCGACGGTAGAAACGGTGATCATTCGTTGTCCAATTCCCACATCTTGATTCAAGGATTTAATCGCAGCAATCACGTTTTCTATGTTTAATAAAGGTTCTCCCATTCCCATAAACACAATATGACTGACTCGCCGTTGAAAATCCTCTTGAACTGTTAACACTTGATCGATGATTTCATGGGTTTCTAAATTGCGAGTAAAACCTCCTTTTCCCGTCGCACAAAAATCACAGGCCATCGGACAACCCACTTGGGAAGAGACACAAACTGTTAAGCGTTTTTCAGTCGGAATACCAACGGTTTCAATAATTTGACCATCGGCTAATTTTAATAAATATTTAATGGTTTTATCATGGGCGATCGCTTTATAATGGACAGTAGATCGACCAATAGCAACATCCCCAACTGTCTCACGCCATTGTTTCGGAAATACGGTAATTTCTCCTAAAGATTTCGCGCCTTTGTGATAAATCCAATCGTATAATTGCTTACCCCGATAAGCGGGTTGTCCCTGTTGTTGTACCCAGTCGGTGAGTTGTTCCAAAGATAACCCTAGTAGGGGAGTTGATACAGAGTTTGCAGTCATCATAAAATTTGATAATAATAACAGTTATTGGCTAAGAAATGACCCGATTAACCAGAAAAGGGTTGCTAAACCTTTGAACATCTATATTATATCTGATCCGTGAAGGTTAGGGGGTTAGTTGTGAATTCAGACTTTACAGGAAGCATAAAATATTGTAAGATAACTCTAACTTTTATTATTATGACATGAATTGGGTATGAGTGATCAACATATTCTTCAAGAAACCTTCGATTCCCTGCCTAAATTAGATTATATTCCCTTATTGGATACTATTCTAAAAGAACTTAAAACAACAAATACCCCCATTTTTCAACTTTATTCCGATCAAAATCGTCTCCTAATTCGTGCTTATGATTTTGCTGATAAAATAGCAACTGAAAATAAAACTCTCAATCCCTTAACCCAAACCACCGGAATTCGCGCCGCTACCGTTAATTTTGAAGATGCTGCTAAATTCTGTGATAAAATTAGACAAATTCAACAGTTATTAAAAGAAAAATTAAACCTTGCTTGTCAACCCGAATCTCCTGAAAATATCCTAGTTAAGATTTGTAGTGATCTAGGAGAATTTAATCATGAAAAAGATTCCCTTCCCTTTAACTATGACTTCAAAAAACAATCCCCATTTACCTCCAAACGCCTAACCCTTGAAAATAGTTTTACCCCCAATCGTAGCAGTGGAAGTGATGCGATTATTAAAGCACATCATTTTAATATTCGGTTTACAGGATTAGCAGATTTTCAAGACAATTTATGCGAATATATTCGACATCATATTGAAACTATTACCGATGAAAATTCATCAGAAAGACAGGATCTCAATGGGTTATTCAATGAACTATTAGCTCGACCCGACTCCAGTTTAAATAACCTCAGAAGCATTATCGATCAAGAAGCATTACCTCGTCTTTTACGCGATCTTAAAATCGACTATTTAGAATATCTCAAAAAAGGATGGCAAAAAACCCATTCTAACGCAAATTCTCCCGACTTAACGCTGTTACAAACCTTAATTAATCGCTTAAAAATAGTGATTGAATATATTAATGATCCTAATTTAGATAACGCCCATTATGACATTGCTTATTTAGGAGAAACCCTTAACCTCAGAACCGCATTTTCTCAATCCGATGCGTTTGATAGTTTACCCATTATTCCTGATTATGAAGGAGTAATTGGTGAAAGTTATAACCGTAATAGTAATAATTTCAAAGAATTTAATTTAGGAATCCGTTTAAAGCTCAATGGTTCCGTTAGTGCTTATAATGAAAAATCTTCCTTAGATTATCATATCGCAGAAATCGACCCCACCAGTCCCCGACATCGAGAATATTTACAAAATTCCAACAAAGCAAAAAGTTTTAAAACTAGAGTTTTAAAAAACGTTTGTTTGTATTATCTGATTTTTGCGATTGATGAAACAGGAAACACACCCGATGAGGAATATAACCCCATTCTGCAATTTGAACAGGAAGTTTTAAGAGGTTTTCAGTCCCATCAAACCAACCCAGAAGCAATTACTCAACTCTTATTAACCATCAAAAATAAAATCGCTGATTCTGCTTGGGAAGTCAATCGCAAAGTCAATCGTTTAAAATCATTTTTGCAGGATTTTTTAAAGCAAAAAACAGTTTTAAATTATGAACAAAAAACAGTTAAATTGCGCTTACATCAAGATATTCTTCACCAAAAACCGATTGATATTATTAATAGTCAAAACTTTTTTAAAATCAACCTAGAAGATGATGATACCAGTCGTTCACGCTCATCTGCGAGAGAAGCATTAGCTTATTTAAAAGTAGGAGAAAATCAACTAAGTCAAGACTCTTTAGCATCTTTAGAAGTAACTTTTACCTTTGATGATGTTCGTTATTTTACCGTAGAGGAAGAACAGAAATTTGCTCTCAGGTATAATATTGATGGGATTAAAGCACTACCTGTGGTGTTTTATCCGATCGAAAGATTAAATGCTGAAGAGATAGAAAAAACAGGCGAAAAATTCAAAGCTGATCCCGCTTCTCAATTAACAATAGATTATCAGGTTTTGATTCACTCAGTCAGTGACCAAGAAAATAACGAAGATGATTCAACGCTAATTAATCAAATGATCGATATCATTAAAAGCGATATTTTGCAACGGTTAAATCAAAATCAAGGTCAAATTATTGTTTATATTCAAAATAAAGATAAGCTCAAAAAACTGATTGATCTAATTGCGAAGCAACTCCCTACGTTTGAAGCAGAAAAAGATTATTTAGAAATTCATGCGAGTCTTTCTGAGAAGGAAATCGCCAATATTCAACAATTCAAGGATAGCGTTAATGTCATTTTTATGACTGCTTCCGCATCTCGCGGTTTATCCTTCCCGAATACCCGATATATTTTAGTAGAAATTCCAGGGTTTCAAATCGAACAAAATTTAATGGAAATTATTCAAGTTATCTATAGAGGTCGCGGGGGAAGTTTAGATCAAGGGGAAAAATTCATTAAGTTTTATCTATCGGATAAAGCGATCTATTTTACCCCTAAAGTTGATGAAGATAATCACCCTTTATCTCCAGCAGAATCTCAGGAATTAGCCAAAATTTCTTTACAAGAATCCTGTTTAAGTGCGTTAAATATTCTAATTATTTTAAAAGCATCAATTATGACTAGAATTGTGGGATCTGGTCAAATTGGATTTCAAAGTTATGTGATGATTCCGATTGGGGGAAAGTCGATTAAACAAGGGGGGGATAGTTTTTTGGGGTCAATGGTAACTCTATATCAGGAATTACAAAAAGAGTCTGAAAAGTGTCGTCAAGATCAACGCTTAAAGGAGATTTCCCAAGGATTATTAAATTTATTATCCGCTCAAAAAATAGAAATTTATCGTCCACCTGTAACCTCTAAAACTCAACAGGAAGTTTCTTATTTATCTTTGGGATCAGAAATTTTATCTAAATTGGAAAAAAGTTTAGATCAATTTTTGGATCTTCCCCCATTAGAAAAAACCTATGTGCGAGGAAGTTTATTGATTATTCCGTTATCGGAAAAAACGGTAAAGGAAATTAATTATATTGATTTATCTCGGATTTTTGCTTTAGAAAATAGCGATTTTCTTAAACAACTCTGGGGTTTAGCAAAGGGAAATTACCCCAAACAAATTAAGACACTGGTTTATTCTGCTTTGGAATTAGTCTACAATTTAGTGGAGGTCAAAGAGCGATCGCAACAAGTCATACAAACCTCTAAAAGTTGCGATCGCTATTATGCGTTTCCCATTCAAACTTTTCTAACCTTTCCTGAATTAGAGGAGTATTTTTTAAGCGATCGTAAACTTTTAAATCCTTCATTTCAGGATATTTCAAGAAAATTGGTTTATTCTCTATCTTCTGCGGATAATATTTTACCTGTTGATGGGAATTATAAAAATATTCCCTATGTAGTTTTTAATACTAACTCGATGGATAAACTCGGTAAAAATTTGTTTAACGAAAATCAACTGTTTCACTCTAAGGAAATGAATATTTTAAACTTAATTTTGTCTCAAAGTGATTGACAATCCCAAAGACTTATGATATAATGATTAAAAACTAGACTTTCTCTAAGGAATGCTAACAATCAATTTTTCACAAACCTTTTAAATCTGAAACTGGAAGATAACCATGATTCAAGAGATTACTATCAAAAATTTTAAATCCATTGATCAGTTGAAACTTCCACTGGGAAGGGTAACGGTTTTGATTGGTGAAAATGGTTGTGGAAAAACGAATATTTTGGAAGCGATCTCGTTAAGTTCAGCCGCAGCAAGTGATAAACTTGATCATGAGTTTTTAGCATCCAGAGGAATTAGAATAACGGAACCTCAATTCATGCGATCCGCTTTTAATTCTGATGATCTTAACAAAGAAATTGAAACATCTTTCCAGTTTCAAGACGATAAGATTATTACCTATAATTTACAACATGATGGTAAACCCTACTCTAGTTGGGTTAGTAAGATTTCGGAAAATTCAAAGGAAATCCCTGAAATTGAGAGGATGAGCGAGGGAATTTATCTAGCTTATGAACAAAATACCCATATTTTTTCAAGTTTATCAGAAGCAGATTTTGTTCAACAAAGCGTAAAACGGTATATTATGGAAAATCCTGATAATTCAACTTTAAAAAACTTTTTGATTTTTTCTCCAGAGAACTCAAGTTTACGAATTTTTAAAGAAGAAGGTCAAATTCAACCTTTGGGAATTCATGGAGAAGGATTATTAAAACTATTAACGGTTTTAAATGCAGAAAAAAATCAAGAAAAAATTCAAGAGATAAAAGAAAAAATGCAGCTTATAGATTGGTTTAAGGATTTCAGGATTTCTGATGAATTATCCCTGAATCAAAAAACCCTTAAAATTGCTGATCGATACCTTATTTCACGAAAACAAAAATACTTTGATCAAAATAGTTCTAATGAAGGATTTTTGTTTTTACTGTTTTACTTTTGTCTGTTTATCAGTGATAATACCCCTAAATTTTTTGCGGTAGATAATATTGATGTTTCCCTAAACCCCAGATTGGGACGTAGATTGGTTCAAGAATTAGTACAGTTAGCAAAAAAATATGAGCGACAGGTTATTTTTACCACTCATAATCCTGCTATCTTAGATGGATTAGATTTGGAGGATGATGAGCAAAGACTTTTTGTAATTTCCCGTAATCGATTAGGTTATACTAAAGCCAGAAGGATTTCATATACAAAACCTCCGGAGGGACAGGAACCTGTGAGATTATCAGAAGCATTTTTACGCGGTTATATTGGGGGACTACCTAAAAATTTTTAGTTATGACTACTTTTACTTTTGGATTAATTACTGAAGGACTTACAGATCAGATTGTGATTGAAAATATTTTAAGTGGATATTTTAACACAAATGATTTAAGTGTTCATCCTCTCCAACCTGAAAGAGATAAGGATAATGATAATAAATCAGGTCATGGAGGTTGGACACTGGTTTTTGAATATTGTAAGTCCGAAGATTTTAAAAAAGCTTTTCAATTTAATAAATATGTGATTATTCACATTGATACTGATGTTTTAGATGGATATGAGGGTATTTCTTATCATGATAAAAATGGAGAATTGAGTCCAGAACAATTAATAGAAAAAGTCAAAGAAAAATTCAAGAGTGGAATAGGGGAAGTTTTTTATAGCGATCATTCTCATAGAATTATTTTTGCTATCGCTGTAGATTCTACTGAATGTTGGTTACTTCCTCTTTACTATAAGGAAGAAAGTAAGCAGCAGAAAATAACAGGTTGTTTACGTGCATTAAATGACGCTATTAATAAGAAAAAAAAATTTACAATTGATAAGAATGCTAAAAATCCTGACTATTATAGAATCGTTTCTGATCCTTACAGTAAACATAAAAAATTGATGAAAAATTACCAAAATAATCCAAGTTTAAATAGTTTTATCGAAGAGATTGAAAGCAAAAATATCGTGATAATAGACTCTGATGACTGATTACTGAAATTCTGATTATATAAAATAATTTTTATGAGATGGAAAATTTACTCACTCCCTTTCCTTTATCCATTTTAATTTTAGTTTTTTTCTTCACAGGTGTAATTAGTGTTGTCACGGGTTGTACCTCTCTAATTACCGTCCCAGTGATGCTACAAATGGGAATAGAACCCGACATTGCGATCGCTACTAATATGTTAGCATTAACCTTTCTAAGTTTAGGAGGAGCCATCCCCTTTATTAAAGAGAAAAAACTGAATACTCAGCGTTTACCGAATTTAACTATTTTAACGATATTGGGTTCAATTTTAGGCGCTTTTCTGGTTTTTACGATTTCTAAAAATACTCTATCTTTGCTTATTTCTGGGTTTATGGTTGCGATCGCAATTTTTGTATTTTTAAATCCCCAAACCGGAGTAAAACTTAATCACGACCCCCCCTCAAAGTTATCCGAATTTTTTGGATATCTAGCAACTTTTTTCTTAGGAATTTATGGAGGATTTTTTAGTGGCGGTTATGTGACGCTACTCACCGCCAGTTATGTGATGCTATTTAACCAAACCTTTCTTGAAGTTGTCGGAATTACAAAAGTGATTAATGTATTTTCTTCTTTAGTCGCTACTTTAATTTTTATAGCACACGGGATTATCAATTACCCCTTGGGAATTGTTCTCAGTTTAACCATGTTTATCGGAGGAATATTAGGGGCAAAAATTGCCCTTAATCTGAGTAATGTTTGGATCAAACGATTGTTTATGTTTACTGTTTTAGGATTAGCTATTAAAACGTTTTTTGCTGCTATTTAAGTAGCTAAGTTTGCGGTAAATTTTTATGAGCTAAAAACTCGCGTAACCGCATTAAATTAATCGTTTGACCTAAATTTAACGGTAATATAGAAATTCCTTCTAAGCGAGATTGTACCCAACCTTCTCCCCAATACCACTCATGAAACCCATCAATTCCCCGACTTAATAATAGTCTTAAACAGTTGGGTTGAGCGACATCGACATAATGTTGAATCTGGATCGGGCCAAGGGAACTGGTAAAGGTTAATCCGGGTTGAAATTGTTCAGGAAGTCCAGAGTTAAATTGTTGAGGCCATAACCATTGTTGCAACTGACTCGGACGCATTAAACTGTCTCGAATATCAGTTTCTTTCGCGTTGATTTCAATACGGAGACTACTCTGTTGAAACGTACCTAGCATAATAATTTCACAAGTTTAAATAACTGTTAATGGTTTAATTTTAGCAAAGGTTTGAGAAAAAATCTAGGGAATTCGATCAAAATTCTCAATTTTTATACATTGGCACTTAACCCAGTTCAGCTTTAACCTGTTCCCAAGAAACGGTTCCTTCTTTTTCTGCTGATAATAATCCCTCTAATCCGTCAATTGTATCTAACAAATCTTCCAATTTTTCCGCCTCAATCACAATTAATTGCTGAGAACTAATTTTTTCTAAGAGTTCAGGGACAGAAACCTCTAAACTTTGAGCAACAGACTGAACTCCTAACCAAACTTCATCACTGAGGATTAACTGATCACAATCTGGAAACGAATGACTAATTTTTTGACTCATAACGATTTCGGTTTAAATTATCTTTAACTATAGGGTTAAGAATTTTGATTCTTGCAACTCATCCTATCGTTAGAATTCATTCTATCAAAAACATCTTCTACTGACACCCGATAAAATAGGAGCAGGTACAAATTGTTAAAAACTGTAAACATGGCAGATCAACTAATTCGGGCAACGGCGGCTGATGGTGGAATTCGGGCTGTAGGCGTAATTACCTCCCGTCTGACGGAAGAAGCGAGACAACGACACAAACTGTCTTATGTGGCAACCGCAGCTTTAGGGCGAACCATGGCTGCCGGGTTGCTGTTAGCATCGAATATGAAGCGGGCAGAGTCCAGAGTCAATATCCGTATCAAAGGCGATGGGCCATTGGGAGGAGTCTTAGTAGATGCGGGGTTAAATGGTACTGTCCGGGGTTATGTCGATTATCCTGATGTGGAACTTCCCCCCAATTCCCTTGGAAAATTAGATGTCGGAGGTGCTATTGGTGACAAGGGTTATGTGCGGGTTGTGCGAGATGTCGGTTATGGCTATCCCTATACCAGTACCGTTGAATTAGTTTCTGGTGAAATTGGCGATGACATTACCCACTATTTAGCGAATTCAGAACAAACACCTTCTGCTTTAGTATTAGGGGTATTTGTCGATCAAAAAGGAGTGCAAGCAGCCGGAGGTTTATTATTACAAATCTTACCTAAAGCGGCAACGAATGAAGAACTGATTACTAAATTAGAATCCCGTGTGGGGAGTTTATTGGGATTTACACCTTTGTTGAGAGAACATAAAACCTTACCCGATATTTTCCAAGAATTATTAGGAGATATGGGGTTAGTAATTTTACCCGAATCTCAATTGGTTCGCTTTGATTGTAGTTGTTCCTTTGAACGGGTATTAGGAGCATTAAAAATGTTCGGAACTGAAGAACTTCAAGATATGATTGAAAAAGATCAAGGTGCGGAAGCAAAATGTGAATTTTGCGGAGAAATGTATCAGGCAGATTCTGATCATCTCATCCAACTGATTGCAGATTTACGCATTCAACCTGAACCCCCAGAAGTGCGGAAAAATTCTATTTTATTTTGAAGGGGTATTGGCTGTTGACGGTTGGCTGTTGACTGTTAGCTGTTAGCAAGCTAGAACACTCCCCCTGCCTCCCCTGCCTCCCCTGCCTCCCCTGCCTCCCCTGCCTCCCCTGCCTCCCCTGCCTCCCCTGCCTCCCCTGCCTCCCCTGCCTCCCCTGCCTCCCCTGCC